>JAEZEK010000338.1 GCA_023417735.1 Pseudomonadota bacterium
GTCTTGGAGGAGCAGCCGCCGACGGAGACGAGGCTGACGCTCGTCAGAAGCGCGATCGCGACGGTGCCGCTGGTCATGGCTCGTGTCATCCCGGTCTCCTCCATAAGCCGCGCCGGCCCGTGCCGGCATGATCCATGCCGGCTAGAACGGCGATCCGTCGATGCCGTTCCGATGTTGCCCGAGCGTCGGCGGTCGAGCACAATGGCGGCCTCAGGACCGCAGACGCCATGCCCGCCCTCAGCCTCCCGCTCGCCGAGCGGCCCGCCATCCGCAGCCTCCTCCAGGACGGCCGCCAGTCCGAGCGCGCGCTCGCGATCCGGCGCGGCGTCTGCCGGCGCCTGCGGGCGGAGCGCTACGCCCTCATCCCGGAGCTGACCCTGTCCTCCGGGCGGCGCGCCGATCTCGTGGCGATCTGCCCGGCGGGGTCGATCCTCATCATCGAGATCAAGTCGTCGGTCGAGGATTTCCGGGCCGACCAGAAATGGCCGGACTATCTGCGCCACGCGGACGCGCTCTATTTCGCGACCGCGCCCGACGTGCCGCCGGACATCTTTCCCGAATCGGCCGGACTGATCGTGGCCGACCCGTACGGGGCCGAGATCCTCAGGGAGTGCGGCCGGCAGAAGCTGCCGCCGGCGACCCGGCGGGAGATGCTGATCCGGATCGCACGGGCCGGCGCCATGCGCCTGCACGACCTGGAGGACCCGGAAGCGGTGTTCGGCGGCTCGTGAACCGCGTTCAGCGCGGCGCGCGCTTGGCGAGGATGCGCTGCAGCGTCCGGCGATGCATGTTGAGCCGGCGGGCCGTTTCCGAGACGTTGCGGTCGCACAGCTCGTAGATGCGCTGGATGTGCTCCCAGCGGACGCGATCGGCCGACATCGGGTTCTCCGGCGGCTCGGCACGATCCTGCGCGCTCTGCGTCAGCGCGGCGTAGATGTCGTCCGCATCGGCCGGCTTGGAGAGATAGTCGGTGGCGCCGAGCTTCACCGCGGTGACGGCGGTGGCGATGTTGCCGTAGCCCGTGAGGATGACCGCGCGCGCTTCGGGCTTCCGGCTCCTGATGCGCTCGATAACGTCCAGGCCGTTGCCGTCCTCCAGACGCATGTCGACCACCGCGAAGGCCGGCGGCGCCGCCTCGACCTTGGCGATCGCCTCGGCCACGCTCGCGGCCGTGTCGGTGACGAAGCCGCGCTTCTCCATGGCGCGCGCGAGGCGCTGCAGGAAGGCGCGATCGTCGTCGACGATCAGAAGGCTGGGATCGTCGCCGGGCGGCGGCGGGAATTGCGTCTCCTCGGACATGCTCCGGTTTTCCGGTTGCTTCGGCGTCGAACGAAGTTAAGCACTATGCCGGTTGAATCAAGGCGGAACGGCGCGCAGCGCCCGCACTCTCCACCGCCTCGAAGTCCCGGCGCGGCCATGTGACGGTGACGATGGCGCCGCTTTCCGGCCCGCGCCGGTTGGCGAGCGCCAGGCGCGCGCCGGAGCGCTCGATCAGCGTCTTGGCGATGAAGAAGCCGAGGCCGAGCCCGCCATGCTCGCCGGAGGGCGCATGCGCCTCGCTTCGCCGGGTCGTGACGTAGGGCTCGCCGATACGGTCGATGATCTCCGGCGCGAAACCGGGGCCGTCGTCCATGATCACGATCGAGACCGTGCTTTCGGTCCAGGACGCTGCCAGGTGGACGGCGCTCTCCGCAAAGTCGACGGCGTTCTCGACGAGGTTGCCGAGGCCGTAGAGGAGCCCGGGATTGCGGCCAGATACGGGCTCCGGACCCACGCCCTTCTTCTCGACCACGATCGCCACGCCGAAGTCGCGGTGGGGCGCCGTCACCTCCTCCAGGATGTGGGAGAGCGGCATCCGCCCGAGATGCTCCTCCGGCTCGGACGAGAGCGAGGTGAGCTTGCCGAGGATCTCGCGGCAGCGCTGCGACTGGCTGAGGATGAGCCGCACGTCCTCGCCGTGCGGGTCGCCCGCCGGCAGCTCGCGGTCGAGCTCCCGGGCCACGAGCGCGATGGTCGCGAGCGGGGTGCCGAGTTCGTAGGCGGCCGCGGCGGCGAGGCCGTCGAGCGCCGACAGGTGCTGCTCGCGCTGGAGCACGAGCTCGGTGGCGGCGAGCGCGTCGGAGAGCTGGCGCGCCTCCTCCGCGACGCGGAAGGCATAGAAGGCGATGAAGACGAGCGACGAGACGAGCGCGACCCACACGCCGCCGAGATAATGGAGCGGCGCCTTGAAGCTCTCGCCCGGGAACCAGGGCAGCGGCTCGTGGACGAAGATCAGGCCGGTCGCCGCAGCGAGCACGAGGCATCCGAGCAGGAAGGTCTTGTCGGGGGCCAGCGTGGTCGCCGAAACGGTGACCGGGCTCAGCAGCAGGATCGCGAACGGGTTCTGCAGGCCACCGGTCAGGTAGAGCAGCCCGGCAAGCTGCAGGATGTCGTAGCCGAGGAGCACCGTCGCCCAGTTCGGATCGACCCGCAGCGTCGAGGGAAAGCGGATCCGGAGCCCGATGTTGAGCCAGGCGGACATCGCGATCAGCAGGAAGCACCAGCCGGTGGGAAGCGGGAACTCGAACCAGTAGGCCACGATCACGACGGCGATCGCCTGGCCGGTGACCGCCAGCCAGCGCAGGTTCACCAGCGTCGAGAGCCTGAGCCGCCGGCCGGAGAAACCGCTGTCGCCTTCCAGTGCAGGGCTCATGCGGCTTCCATAGCGCCGAGGCGGCCTGAAGTCACCGCGGCCGGCCGTCTTTTCTCGCTCCGTTCTCATGCTATAGGTGCCCGAAAGGGAGGGCTCATGACGCAGTTGCGGGTCGTCATCGTGGGGGCTGCCGGCCGCATGGGCCGGACACTGGCGGAGGCCGTGCGGGCCGAGCCGAAGCTGCGGCTGGTGGGGGCGCTGGACCGCTCCGACTGCCCGGACCAAGGGCGTGATCTCGGCGATATGACCGGCGGCGGGCAGACGGGGATCGTGCTGACGGACGACCCGCTTCCGCTCTTCGCCAATACCGACGTCGTCCTCGATTTCACGTCGCCCGGCGCGACCGTCGCCTTCGCGGAGCTCGCCGCCCAGGCGCGCGCCGTCCACGTGATCGGCACGACCGGCTTGTCGGCGGAGGACGAGGAGAAGATCCGCGCTGCGGCCCGCCATGCGCGGATCGTCAAGTCGGGCAACATGAGCCTCGGCGTGAACCTCCTCGCCGGCCTGGTCCGGCGGGCCGCCGCCGCGCTCGGGCCGGATTTCGACATCGAGATCCTCGAGATGCACCACCGCCACAAGGTGGATGCGCCTTCGGGCACGGCGCTCCTGCTCGGGCGTGCCGCCGCGGAGGGTCGCGGCGTGGCGCTCGACGACGTCGCCGTGCGCAGCCGCGACGGCCACACCGGAGCCCGGCCCGACGGCGCGATCGGCTTCGCCAGCCTGCGCGGCGGCTCGGTCGTCGGCGACCATTCGGTCATATTCGCGGGAGCGGGCGAGCGGATCGAGCTCAACCACCGCGCCGAGGACCGTTCCATCTTCGCCCACGGCGCCGTGCGGGCGGCGCTCTGGGCCTTCGACAAGAAACCCGGGCTCTACGGCATGGCCGACGTGCTCGGGCTGCGCTGAACAGACAAGGACAGGACGATGGATCGGCTTCTCGTACTGGTGCGACACGGCCAGAGCGAATGGAACCTCAAGAACCTCTTCACCGGCTGGCGCGACGTCGGGCTGACGGATGTCGGCCGTGCTGAAGCGCGCGAGGCGGGCCGCCATCTGAAGGCGCAGGGGCTCCGCTTCGACGTCGCCTATACGAGCGCCCTGACCCGCGCGCAGCACACGCTCGACATCGTTCTCGACGAACTCGGCCAGAGCGCGCTCACGGTCCATCGCGACCAGGCGCTGAACGAGCGCGACTACGGCGAGCTGAGCGGGCTCAACAAGGATGACGCCCGCGCCAAATGGGGCGAGGAGCAGGTCCACATCTGGCGCCGGTCCTACGATATCCAGCCGCCCGGCGGCGAGAGCCTGAAGGACACCGGAGCCCGCGTCTGGCCCTATTACATCACCCGCATCCTGCCCGACGTGATGCGCGGCGAGCGCGTGCTCGTCGCCGCCCACGGCAATTCGCTGCGCGCGCTGGTGATGGTGCTCGACCAGATGACGCCCGACGCGGTGACGCAACTCAATCTCGATACCGGCGTGCCGCTCGTCTATCGCCTGAACGCAGACACGACGGTTGCGGAGAAGCTCGTGCTCTCCGGCCCGGTCGAGGAGACGACCGGCGGGGATGCCGCGCTCGCGGGGCACGGCCCGGTTCGATGACCCGCGTGGCGCTCGTCGTCGCGGCGGCGGAGAACGGGGTCATCGGCGCCTCGGGCGGGCTGCCCTGGAGGCTCAGGTCGGACCTCAGGAAGTTCCGCGCGGTGACGATGGGCAAGCCGATCGTCATGGGCCGGCGGACCTTCGATGCGATCGGCCGGGTGCTCGACGGACGTCTCAACATCGTGGTGAGCCGCGAGGCCGGCGGAGACGTGAACGGCGCGGTTTTCGTGCGG
>JAEZEK010000345.1 GCA_023417735.1 Pseudomonadota bacterium
TCTTGCCGTGAAGGGCGGGTTCGGGGCGAGCCGCGGCCGCGTCGCCCGCCGCGCCGCCGTCTGTCTCTTCCTTCCAGCGCTTCACGATGTGCGCGTCGATGTCGAAGAGGTCGAGCGCGCGGCCGACCGTCTGGTTCACGATGTCGTCGATGGTTTGCGGCCGGTGGTAGAAGGCCGGCACCGGCGGCATGACGATGGCGCCGTTCCGGGTGGCCTGGTCCATGAGAGCGATGTGACCGGCGTGGAGCGGCGTCTCCCGGAAGAGGAGCACCACGCGGCGGCGCTCCTTGAGGCAGACGTCGGCGGCCCGCACGACGAGCTCGTCGTTGTAGGAGGTCGCGATGCCGCTCAGCGTCTTGGCCGAGCAGGGCGCGACCAGCATGCCGAGCGTCTTGAAGGAGCCCGACGAGATCCCGGCGCCGATGTCGCGAAACTGGTAGAGCCGGTCGGCGAGGCCGCGGACCTCGTCGAGGCCGTAATCCGTTTCCTCGGTGATGGTCCGCGCGGCGGATGGCGAGATGATGACGTGGCTCTCGATGTCCTCGATCAGGCGGAGGACCTGGAGCGTGCGGATACCGTAGATGACGCCGGACGCGCCGGTCAGCGCGACGATTAGCCGTTTCATGCTGCTTCACCTGCGCGCGGCACGAGGAGGGTGGGGCGCATCCGCTGCACGAGCGCGCCGTCCTGGTTGAAGGTTTCGACGCGCAGCACGACCTTGCCCCGGTCGGGGCGCGAGCGCGATGCGAGCAGCTCCTCGACCGTCGCCGTCACCGTCAGCACGTCCCCCGGAAGGACCGGTCGCTGCCAGGCGATCTCGCCGACGCCCGCGCCGATCAGTCCGCCTTCGATCGGCATCGTCTCGACGAAAAGCCGCATGGTGACGGCGGCCGTGTGCCAGCCGCTCGCCACCAGCGTTCCGAAGAAGCTGTATCTGGCCGCCTCGGGATCCGTGTGGAAGGCCTGCGGGTCGTAGGCCCCGGCGAAATCCCTGATCTCGTCGAGCCGCATCTCGTATGCCGACGACGAGAAGGTCTGCCCCACGGACAGGTCCTCGAAGGTCAGCGCTCCGCCCGCGCTCGCCGTTTCGGCGGTTCGGTGCGCGGCGCTCATGCCGTCACTTGGAGGCTCGGCAGCGTCTCGCGCAGCTTGTCGCGCAGCACCTTGCCCCGGTCGTTCTTCGGCAGCGACTCGGCGATGTAGACGCGCTTCGGCACCTTCGCGTGCGGCAGCCGGCCCTTGCAGTACTCGGCGATCTGTTCGGCGGTCACGTCGGCCCGCTTCGGGACGACGACGCAGACCACTTCCTCGCCGTAGATCGGGTCCGGCACGCCGACTGCTGCGCCCTCGAAGACGAGGTCGCTCGCCATCAGCACGTTGTCGATCTCGACGGGCGAGATGTTCATCCCGCCGCGGATGATGAGGTCCTTGGTGCGGCCGGTGACGGTGATGAACCCCTCGTCGTCCCGGACGGCGAGGTCGCCGGTCTTGACGCGGAGCCCGCGGACCGGGTCGAGGCCGCCATCGTCGCGAAGCGTGCCGAGCGCGGTCTGGGGTCCGCCGATCGTCACCTCGCCCTCGACGCCCGGCGGGCAGACGTTTCCGGCCTCGTCGACGATGGCGAATTCCTGGTGCTTGGCGGGCAGGCCGACCGTGCCGCGCTTCCACCTGTAATGGCGGTTGCCGCAGATCCAGCCGGCTTCCGACATGCCGTAGAGCTGCAGCAGCTTCACCCCGTACATCGTCTCGAACTTCGTCCACTGCTCGGGGCTGAGCGGCGCCGTCGAGCAGGTCATCAGCCGCAGCGTCGGGATGTCGTCGCTCGTGTAGCCGAGCGGCTTGTTGAGCAGCATGTTCACGACCGTCGGCACGCCGGCGGAGAAGGTGATGCCGTGCTTCTGGATCCACTCGAAGAAGCGGCTGTGCGAGAAGCGCTTCGCGATGTGGAGGGTGAGCCCGGTCTCCAGGAACGGCATCAGGCTCAGGACCTGCGCCGAGTTCCAGCCGAAGGAGCGGTATTCGAGCGTGCGGTCGTCCGCGGTGAGGCCGAGCATGTCGAGCGTCGACAGCCCGCTCAGCCAATAGGCGGCATGGTCGTAGACGACCATCTTCGGCCGGCTCGTCGTGCCCGAGGTGCAGAAGATGCAGGCGAGGTCGGCCGGCTCGTTCCGCTCCGGCAGGCCGGCCGGGTCCGTGCCGGCCGGCAGGGCCGCGAAGAACTGGTCGGCCTCGTCGGGCGGGCTGGCGCCCCAGCGAACGAACCGGATGCAGCGAGCCTCGCCGGCGAGCTCGCTGCAGTCGAGATCCTTGTGGTGAAGCACGAGCTTGGGCTGCACCAGCCGCGACAGCTCCACGAGGTGCTCGCGGTTCAGCTCGATGTTGAGCGGGCAGGCTACGGCGCCGATGCGCCAGATGCCGAACCAGATCAGGAGCTTCTCGATGCACTCGTCGGACAGGAGCAGGACGCGGTCGCCCTTGCCCACGCCGAGCGACTTCAGATGGGCGGCGATGTCGTCGACGACCGTCCTCAGCGCGCCGAACGTGATCTCGCTGTCCTGGTCGAGATCGACGATCGCCGGCTTGCCCGGATCGCGCGCCGCATAGCGGGCGAGGAGGTCGGCGAGCGGCTGGAAAGGGATGGCCAGCTGGTGGTCGCCGAAGGGGCTCTGCATTCCTTGTCCTCCCAAAGGGACGAAGACGCGGCCGGCCGGGACTTCTCCGGTTGCCGGCCGCGGTCCCGCCTCAGTAGCCGGTGCGCGCCAGGATTTCCGTCCAGCCCTTCATCCGGCCCTTCACATTGGCGATCTGCTCTTGGGACAGGAAGTCCTCGAGCTTCACCTTGTCGACCGGATATTGCGGCCGCAGGAAGTCCTGCTCGTAGCCGTAGGGGACGGTCGCGTCGATGCCCATGCCGCCCTCGTAGCTCGTGTTCGTCGCCGTCCACTCCTTGTCGCCGGCGGTCATGCGCTCGGCCGGCGTGAAGGTCTGGCCGCGGCCGCCCGGCGTCGGGTTCAGGATGTCCGTGCGCGGGTTGACCCGGGTGGTGAGGCACCACATCACGTCGTCCATGGAATAGATGTTCGTGTCCTCGCTCACCGCGATCGCCACCCGCATGCCCTGCGACGTGGAGAGCAGCGCGGAGAGGAAGTTGCGCTGCCAGCCCTCCTCGATGCGGTTGCGCTTCTTCACCTGGATGATGACGCCACCCCAGTCGGTCATGCAGTAGGGGATGTTGACGTCCTGCACGATGCCCGGCTGCATGCGGTTGCAGAGCTCGAACATGGCCGCCTCGCGGATCGAGGTGTCGATGTTGTGCTCGTCGAGCGTGTGCGCGCCGAGCGCGAAGATGATCGGCTTCGATTCCGGCTTGCGGGTCGTTACCGCGGTGACGTGGAAGGTGGGCGCGCGGTAGGACTTGCCCATGTAGCCCGCCCATTCCGGATGGAAGTGATGGCGGCCCTGGGTCTGGTCGGCCTCGGCCTCCGCGGTCTCGTAGCGCTTGTCGCGCGGGTCGATGTAGCCCTCGATCACCACCTCGGCGTCGGCGAGCGCCCAGGCGTCGACCGTGCGGGCCTTCACGACGCGCACGGGGAAGCCCTGCGCCGCCCCGGCGACGCCGATCTCGTCGCAGCCATAGGGCAGGATCACGTAGTCGAAGGCGGCGCCGGCAAGCAGCGTGCAGGCGGCCGGCACGCCGAAGCAGAAGGTGAGCGGCACGCGCTCGTTCCGCCGGTACGCCTCGCTCACGACCTGCCACATGTGCGAGCCGGGCGAGATCTGGAAGGTGCCGACGTTGCCCCAGCGGAAATTCATCCGGTTGTAGCCGAGGTCGGTGCCGCCGCCGAAGGCGGCGCCGGACACGACGCGGATGCCGGAGCCGATCGTCATCTCCTTCTCCAGATCCGTGTGCCGGATCGGGACCAGATAGGGGTTCACGTCGTCCGGGTTCTCGATCACCACCTCCTGGCAGGGCGCCTCGGACTGCGGGATCTCGCGCGGCGGCATCGGGTGCGACAAGGCGTAGGCGAGCTTCTGGGTGCGCTCCTTGTCGGAGGCCCAGCCGAACATCTTGTTGATGACGTCGATGTCGCCGAAGAGGTTCGTCAGCAGGCGATGGTTCGGCTTGCCGGTCACGTTGTTGAAGAGCACCGGGCAGGAGCCGTCCATCAGCTTCTGCAGGCCGGTCAGTTCGAGGTCCGGGTCGACCTCCTTGTTGGTGACGACGAGATCGCCCTGCGCCTGCAGCCAGTCGAGCGTGCTGCGCAGATCCTGAAGATGCCGGTTCGGGTGCGTCTGGGCTCCTTCAGGGGCCGCTGTTTCCATGCGTACGATGCTCATCGGTCAAGCCTCCCGCTATATCCGCAATTTCGCGCCTGTTTACCCGTAAGCACGCTTCGGCGCAATGTCTCCGGCGTCTGGAAAGCAGGGCGGCACGATCGGAATCTCGATCTGCGCTCCGCCTCGCTGGCAGCAATTCTTTCTGCGTGCAGTACCGGGAAGCAGGATCGCGCTCTGGACCGTACAGGAATTTCGGTATAGATATGCGATAAAAGAACGGACAGGGGAGGAAGACGGCTTGATGGCTGCTGCGCGCAGAGGGCTGCAGGTTATTCCCGGCAGTGCCGGCGGCAGGCGCGAAGCCGTGCGGATCGAGAGGCTCAGCTATCGCCTCTTCGACCGCCAGAAGCGCCCGCTCCCCATTCTCGCCGAGGTCGATCTCACCCTCGGCGAGGGCGAGTTCGTCTCGATCGTCGGGCCGAGCGGTTGCGGCAAGAGCACGCTCCTCAATTTCGTGGCCGGGCTCCTGCCGGTCCAGTCGGGCACCGTGGAGGTGTTCGGCAAGGCTCCCGGGGCGCGCGACGCGGCAATCGGCTACGTCTTTCAGCAGCATGCCCTGCTCCCCTGGCGCTCGGTGCTCCACAACACCGAGATCGCGCTCGAGGTGAAGGGCGTTCCGAAGGCGGAGCGGCGGCGCCGCGCGCGGGAGATGCTGGCGGTGATGGGCCTCGACGGCTTCGAGGACCATTATCCGCGCGAGATTTCGGGCGGCATGCGGCAGCGCGTCTCGCTCGCCCGTACGCTCGTGGACGATCCCAACCTCATCCTGATGGACGAGCCGTTCGGGGCGCTCGACGCGCAGACCAAGCTCCTCATCCAGGAGATGTTCCTCGCCTATTGGGAGGAGCACCGGAAGAGCGTGCTGTTCGTGACGCACGACCTCGCCGAGGCGATCGCGCTCTCCGACCGGATCCTCGTCATGAGCTCCCGGCCCGGCCGCATCATGGCGGAATACGATGTCGGCATCCCGCGGCCCCGCAAGCTCGACCAGGTCCGCCACATGCCCCGCTTCACCGAACTGCATGACAGCATATGGGAGAACCTCCGCGGCGAAGCCGTCAAGGCGATGCAGGGGAGGGCGTGATGGAGCCGGACCGCTCGGGGCAGATCGCGCTGCTCAAGGTCTTCCTGCTCGTCTTCGTGCTGGGCGGATGGGAGCTCGGCGCCCGGACGGGGTTCATTCCCACCTTCTGGACCAGCAGCCCGTCGCTGATCGCGGCCAATTTCTGGAAGTCGCTGCTCGCCAACGAGATCTCCTACCACACCTGGGTGACCATGCAGGAGGCGCTCGCGGGGCTCGCGGCGGGCGCGGTCGTCGGCATCCTGCTCGGTCTCCTTCTCGGGGTCAGCCGTGTCTTCGGGGCGGCGCTCGAGCCGTTCGTGATCGCGCTGAACAGCCTGCCGCGCGTCGCGCTCGCGCCCCTCATCGTGATGTTCGTCGGCATCGGCTTCGCCTCGAAGTTCCTGCTCGCCTTCTCGCTGGTGGTCGTGCCGATCATGCTCAACACCTATGAGGGCATCAAATCGGTCGATCCGCAGCTCGTGAACATGATGCGGGTCGTGCATGCGCGGCGCGATCAGGTCTTCTTCAAGGTGCTCCTGCCGAACTGCGTGCCGTGGATCTTCTCGGCGCTGCGCGTGTCGATCTCGTTCGCGATCATCGGCGCGATCGTCGGCGAGTTCATCTCGGCGCGCGCCGGCATCGGCTACATGATCGACACCGCGGCCGGCGGTTTCGACACGACCGGCATGATCATGCCGCTGTTCGTCCTGATGATCCTTGCCTTCGCGCTCGACCGCGTGTTCGTCGCTTTCTCGAACAGGCTGCTGCGCTGGCGCGAGGACGCCCGCTAGCGCCCCCGAGGGGTGCTCGCGGTCTGGAAAGTCAAGCAAAGGGAGGAAAACATGTTCCTGAAAGACGGTGTGAAACGGAGATCCGTGCTGGCGGCCGCGCTGGTGCTGGGCGTGGCGGCGCTTGCCGGCCCGACGGGGGTGCAGGCCCAGGAGAAGCTGAACGTCGGCATCTCGGTGAAGTCGATCTTCGGGCTCCCGCTCGTCGTGGCGCGCGACAAGGGCTTCTTCCAGGAGGAGGGGCTCGAGGTCACGGTCGAGTAT
>JAEZEK010000352.1 GCA_023417735.1 Pseudomonadota bacterium
TGCCCGAGCATCTCGCGGTCCTGCGGGAAGGCGTCGATGCCGTTGATGTCGGCGATGCGGCGGGCGAGGCCGAGCAGGAAGCGGAGCTTCACGGAGAGCCGGATCATCGCCTGGTAGTTCTGGTAGACGTGCGCCGGCGTCGCGTGGAACTGCTTCTGGCACATCTCGAGGTTGTCGACGATGAAGACGCGCTCCCACGGCACCTTCACGTCGTCGAAGTAGAGCACCGCGTCGTTCTCGTCGAAGCGGCTCGAAAGCGGGTTGTCGAAGACCGATTGCGCCTGCTCCTCGTAGGACTTGCGGGACAGGACCTTCAGGCCCTTGGCGTTCATCGGGATCGCGAAGGAGATCGCGTAGCGCTCGTCCCCGGGCTGGAGCGGCTGGATCGATGTGACGAAGACCTCGTCCGCCATGACGCCGCCGGTGGCGAGCATCTTGGCGCCGCGCACCGTGATGCCTTCCGCGTCGCGGTCGACCACGCCGGCGGTCAGGAATTCGTCCTTCTGCTGGCTCGCGCTCTTGGAGCGGTCGGCCTGCGGGTTGATGATGACGTAGGTGAGGTAGAGGTCGTTGTCGCGGGCGTAGCGGTAGTACTCGGCGAGCGCCTGCGCCCGCTTCGGGTCGTAGGCCTCGAACACCTCGACGCCCATGTACATGCCGGCGATGCAGGAGGCGACGTGGTCGGGCGCACGGCCCATGAAGCCGGCATGGAGGCCGGTCCAGGCCTCGAGCGCCCCGCGGCGGCTGACCAGCTCCTGGTACGAGCCGGGCAGCTCCCAGATGCGGTTGGCGCGCTCGCCGCCGTCCTTCGGCTGGAACGTCATAAGCTCGCGGTTCTCCGCCGCGGAGGCGAAGTCGAACAGGCGCCCGACCGAGGCGACGGCGTTGCGGTAGGCCGGGTGGGTCGTGACGTCCTCCACCCGCTTGCCGTGCAGATAGACCGCGCGGCCGTCGCGCAGGCCCTCGATGTGCTCCTTGCCGGTCTTCATCTCGTCATCTCCGGTTCCCGTACCCTCGGGGTCAGTAGTGCATGGGCAGCGGCCATTCGGGCGGGCGCTCGTCGCCGCTCTTCAGGCTGTGATACTTGCCGCGGAAGAACACGAGCGGCTCCGCGTCGGGGTTGAAGGCGAAGCGCAGCACGCGGCCGACCACGATGACGTGGTCGCCGCCGTCGTGCTGCCCGTAGGGCGCGCACTCGAAGTGCGCGATCGCGCCGTGCAGGAGCGGCGCCTGGGCGTGGCCGAGGCTGTGCTCCACGTTTGACCACTTGTCGGAGAGCGCCCTGGCGAAGCGGTTCGATAGCTCTTCCTGGTCGCGGCTGAGGATGTTGACGGCGTAGCCTTCGGCATCGAGCAGCGCCTTCAGGCTGTTCGCCCGCCGGTCGACGCTGAAAAGGATCAGCGGCGGGTCGAGCGACACGGAATTGAACGAGCTCATCGTGAGCCCGATCAGCCCGCCCGCGGCGTCCTGTGCCGTGATCACCGCCACGCCGGTCGCGAACTGGCCGAGCGCGGTGCGAAGCTGTTTCTGGTCGCCGACGGTCATGCGCGCAGCCGGATCGGTTCTTCGCCTTGTCTGAAAGTACCTTTGTGATAAAGCTATCTCGAAGAGGCGTCAACGGGGGTGCGCGGCCGCGGTCCGGCGGCTGCGCCCGATGGAGGGCGTGCTGGCGAACGCAAAGGGAGCGGCAGAGCGGGTCCATTCGGCGCTGGAGCCTACGGTTTCGGCACCGGGTCTCCTCGTCGCGGGATCCGACGAAACCTTCCGCGGCTTCGTGCACGACATGCTCGCCTTCGCCGCGCGCCTGGAAGAGGTGCGCAACCGCTTCGGGCGCCTGATCGGCCTGTCCGGCCCGCAGTACACGATCCTGATCTCCATCGCCCATCTCCAAGGCACCCAGGGGGTCGGCATCAACGCGGTCGCGCGGCACCTCCGCCTCAGCGGCGCGTTCGTGACGATCGAGGTGAACCGCCTCGTGGCGGACGGCCTGGTGACGAAGGCGGTGAACCCGTCGGACCGCCGACGCGTCCTGCTCCGGCTGACGGAGAACGGTCGGGCGCGGCTCGCACGGCTCAGCCCGACGCAGGTCCGCGCCAACGACCTCATCTTCGGATCGCTCGGGCGAAGCGAATTCCTCGTCCTGCACCGCAAGATCGGCGATCTCGTCGAAGGCGGCGACGCGGCGCTCGCGCTCCTGGAGGGCCTCGAGACGCAGTCCGCGCCACGCTGAAAGCTCGGCCCGTGCGCAGCAGCATCTCAGACTCCGGTTGACCGGCGAAAAAGCCTTTCGCTATGATGCCTGTGAAATATCACAATGCCTACCGCCCGGATTGCGGGCTGGGCGCGTCATGCGAGGCTTTGGTTGCCGATGCAGAACTCGGGAGTGCTCGACACCCGTTTCCGCTCCGCTCTGCGGCGGATGGCCGAGGCCGGCCGGATCGAGACCTGCGGCCGGACCGCCGATCCCCATCTCGAGGTCGCGTCGCTGATGAAGGCGAAGGATGGCGGCCCTGCCGTCCTCTTCCCGCAGGTGGCGGGTTTCGACATGCCCGTGATAGGCAACGTCCTCGGCGCCCGGGAGAACTGCGAGGCGGCGTTCGGCGTCGACTATCGCGGCATCCGCGCCTTCGTCGGCCGTGCCCTCGGAGGGCCGATCCCGCCGCGGGCCGTGCGGACGGCCCCGGCCCAGGAGGTCGTCCACACGAGCGGGTTCGACCTCCGCACGATGCTCCCCGCCCTTCATCATGCGCCGTCGGACGGCGGCCGGTTCATCACCGCGAGCGTGGTGATCGCCCGCGACCCGGAGACCGGCGTCTACAACGCCTCCTATCACCGGCTGCAGCTCCACGGGCCCGACCGCACCGGCATCAAGCTCGATTTCGGCCGCCACCTCCGCATCGCCTACGAGCGCGCGGTGGCGCGGGGCGAGGACTTGCCGGTCGTCGTGTGCATCGGCACCGATCTTGCACTGCAATACACCGCAGCGACGATGGGCTCGCAGATGCCGGAGAACGCGGACGAACTCGCCGTCGCAGGCGGGCTGGCGGGGCGGGCGCTGCCCGTCGTGCCCGCCGTCACGCAGGACCTGCTGGTGCCGGCGGAGACCGAGATCGTGCTCGAAGGCCGCATACTCGCCCGCGACGCCGCGATGGAGGGGCCGTTCGGCGAGTTCGTCGGCTTCGCGGCGCCGGCGGCGGACGCCCCGGTTCTGCAGGTGACGGCCGTCACGCACCGAAGAAAGCCGATCTACCACGCCATCAACGGCTACGGCCGCGAGACCGTGATGCTGCGGAAATACGTGCTCGAGGCGAGCCTGCTGAAGGTGCTCGGGCCGGCCGTTCCGATCGTCGTCGATGCGGAGATGACGGCGGGCGGCCTGCACCGCTTCCACGCCGTGATCCAGGTCCGGAAGCAGGGCGCCCACCACGAGGGCCTGCAGCGCAACGCGATCCTCGCCGCCTTCGGCGCGCTGAAGGATCTCGATCTCGTCATCGTCGTCGACGAGGACATCGACATCCGCGACCCGCTCGACGTCGAGTACGCGCTCGCCACCCGCATGGAGGCATCGCGCGACCTGATCGTCGTGCCGGAGGCGCGCGGCCACGAATACGTGCGCGCCAGCCGCAACGGCATCAGGGCCAAGCTCGGCATCGACGCGACAGTGCCCTTCGAGGAGAAGGCGCGCTTCTCGCGCGTCGCCTTCGCGCCGGTGGACGTCGACCCGGCCGAATTCACCACCGGCCGCGACGCCGCCGAGCACGGGCTCGGGCTCATCTGAGGACGGCGGGCCCGGTGCCGGGGAGGGGCGTCCGGTCCGCAATCTGCATCTGCAAGGGGAGAACGAAGTGAACATCATGCTGAAGATCGCCGCCTCGGCGGCCGCCGTGATCCTGTCGGGCGCGGCGCACGCGCAGGACGGCTGGCCGACCAAGCCGATCACCTTCATCGTGCCGTACGCGCCGGGCGGCTACACCGATTCCGTCGGGCGGATCACCGCGAAATACGCGGAAGCCAAGCTCGGCCAGCCCGTCGTGGTCGAGAACCGCGGCGGCGCCGGCGGCATCGTCGGGACCGAGCTCGTCGCGAGCGCGAAGCCGGATGGATACACCTTCTGCGTCTGCAGCTCGGGCGCCGTGTCCATCGCGCCGGTCGCGCAGAAGGTGAGCTACGATCCGGTCGAGAGCTTCGTCCCGGTCAGCATCGTGAGCACGACCCCGCAGGTGGTCATCGCGCACCCGTCCGTGCCGGCCAACGACATGGCCGAGCTCGTCGAGTACGGGAAGGCGCATCGCGGCGAGCTGAACTACGGCTCGAGCGGCATCGGCGGCCTGATGCACTATTCGGTCGAGCTGTTCGAATCGATGACCGGCGCCGACTTCACGCACGTGCCGTTCCAGGGCGGCGCGCCGGCGACGGCGGCGGTCGTCTCCGGCGAGGTCCATCTCTCCTTCACCAACATGTCCGACGCGATCCCGCAGATCGAGGCCGGCACGGTGAAGGGCCTGGCGGTGACCTCGGCGGAGCGCAGCGAATACCTCCCCGACCTGCCGTCGGCGTCCGAGGTGGCCCCCGGCTTCGAGGCGATCTCGTGGAACGGCATCATGGCGCCCGCCGGGACGCCGGAGCCGATCGTCGACCGGATGGCCGGCATCCTGGCCGAGATGGCTGCCGATCCGGCCGTCAAGGAGAGCATGGGAAAGATCGGCGCGACCCTCGTCTCGACCACGCCGCAGGAATACCGGGACCGCATCGCGGCCGAGGTCGAGCAGTGGACCGAGGTCCTGAAGCAGATCGAGGCGAGCAGGTAATCGTCCTCTTCGGGCCGCCGACGCTGCGCCGGCCTGCCCGTTTCCCGCCAGCCTGAAGACACGGCCGCGCGGCGGCAGATCCGAACCTTTGCCGAAGGGACATGAGATGAGACGCACGGGTGTGCGCGGTCCCGTGGACGTGTTCTCCGGGCTGCTCCTGGCGGTGATTGCCGTCGCGGCGATGATCTTCCTGCGGGACCTGGAGGTGGGCACGGCCCGCCAGATGGGACCGGGCTACTTCCCGATGGCGATATCGCTGCTGCTGCTGGCAATCGGCGTGTTCCTGATCGGCCGGGGCCTGGCATTCCAGGGCGCTGCCGTCGACCGACTCCAGTTCAAGCCGGTCCTCTTCGTGAGCCTCTCGCTGCTCGCCTTCGCCCTTCTCATCGACCGGGCCGGGCTCGTCGTGGCGATCGTCGCGCAAGTGGCGATCGCGATGCTCGGCTCGCCCGAGCGGGCCTATCTGCAGAGCCTCGCCTTCGCAGTCGCGCTCGCCGCGCTGTCGAGCGTGGTCTTCGTCCGGTTGCTCGGCGTGCCGGTGGAGATCTTCCCGTGATGGACGTGCTCGCGCTGCTTGGGCACGGCTTCACCGTCGTGCTCACGCCCACCAACCTGATGTTCTGCCTGATCGGGGCCCTGCTCGGCACCCTCATCGGCGTTCTGCCGGGGCTCGGCCCCGTCGCGACGATCTCCCTCCTGCTGCCGCCGACGTTCGCGCTCGAGCCGACCACGGCGATCATCATGCTCGCCGGCATCTATTACGGCGCGC
>JAEZEK010000399.1 GCA_023417735.1 Pseudomonadota bacterium
CCGCGCCGGGGTTCGCCGGCAAGGGGCGGGCCGGGGGGGGCGCGCTTTTTGCGTGTCCGAACGACCGATGGCGGTGCGTACTGCCGCAACCTGCCGCCGGAACGGGTTGGCAGCCGGCGGTGAGGCGTCCATCATGGCCGCGGAGTGCGCCTTCACGCGGGAGCGATGGGGATGTTCGACGGCTTCGACGCTGTGGTTCTCGCCCGCATCCAGTTCGCCTTCACGATGGCCTTCCACATCCTGTTCCCTGCATTGAGCATCGGGCTCGGGAGCTATCTGGCGGTATTGGAGGGCCTCTGGCTGATCACCGGGCGGGAGGCCTACATGCGCCTCTTCCGCTACTGGGTCAGGATCTTCGCCGTCGCCTTCGGCATGGGCGTCGTCTCGGGCATCGTGATGAGCTACCAGTTCGGGACGAACTGGAGCGCCTTCTCCGACCGCGCAGGCCCGGTGATCGGGCCGCTGATGGGCTATGAGGTGCTGACCGCCTTCTTCATGGAGGCGGGCTTCCTCGGGATCATGCTGTTCGGGATCGGCCGCGTGCCGAAGCTCGTCCATTTCGCCGCCACGCTGCTCGTCGCCGCCGGCGCGCTGATCTCCGCCTTCTGGATCCTGGTCGTGAACAGCTGGATGCAGACGCCGCAGGGTCACGCCATCAACGAGTTCGGCCAGTTCGTGCCGGAGGACTGGCTCGCGATCATCTTCAACCCCTCGATGCCCTACCGCCTCGTGCACATGGTCATCGCCACCTATCTCGCGACCGCGTTCGTGGTCGCGGCGGTGGCGGCGTTCCACCTCCTGCGCGGCCGCTCGAGCCCGGAGGTCCGCACTATGTTCTCGATGGCGATGTGGATGGCGGCGCTCGTGGCGCCGGTCCAGATCGTCGCCGGCGATCTGCACGGGCTGAACACGCTCGAGCACCAGCCGGCGAAGGTGGCCGCAATGGAGGGCCATTTCGAGGCCGAGGTCACGGGCGCGCCGCTCTATCTCTTCGGCTGGCCCGACGCCGAGGCGGAGACGACCCGCTATGCGCTCGCCGTGCCGAAGCTCGGCAGCCTGATCCTGACGCACGAGCTCGACGGCAAGCTCAACGGGCTGAAGCACTGGCCGAAGGACGACTGGCCGAACCTCCCTTACGTGTTCTGGGGGTTCCGCGTGATGGTCGGGATCGGTTTCCTCATGCTGGCGACGGGCCTCGTCAGCCTCTACCTGCGCTGGCAGCACACGCTCTTCGCGGCCCCGCGCTTCCACCGCTGGTGCCTGGTCATGGGGCCGAGCGGGCTCGTCGCGATCATCGCCGGCTGGATCACCACCGAGGTCGGCCGGCAGCCCTTCACGGTCTACGGGCTGCTGCGGACCGTCGATTCCGTGTCGCCCGTCGCCGCGCCTGCGGTCGGCGCCTCGCTCCTCGCCTTCGTCGGGGTCTACTTCGTCGTGTTCGGCGCAGGCATCTGGTACCTGCTCCGCCTGTTCGCCACGCCGCCCGAGATCGCCTCGGAGGAGGAGATCCGGGGCCCCGAGCGCGCCGCGGGCATCACGCCCGTCCAGGCCACCCACGGCGTCGACTGAGGAGCGCGCGATGGACCTCGCCCTCGTCTGGGTCTTCATCCTCGCCTTCGCCGTCTACGCCTATGTCGTGCTCGACGGTTTCGATCTGGGCGTCGGCATCCTGTCGCCCTTCGTCGCCACCAGCGAGGAGCGCGAGCGGATGATCGGGTCGATTGCGCCGGTCTGGGACGGCAACGAGACCTGGCTGGTGCTCGGCGGCGGCGGGCTGATGGCGGCCTTCCCGCTCGCCTACGCGATCCTGATGCCGGCCGTCTACGCGCCCCTCATCGCGATGCTCCTCGCGCTCATCTTCCGCGGGGTTGCCTTCGAGTTCCGCCACCGCGACCCGCGGCACCGGCCGGTCTGGACCGCGGGCTTCGTCCTCGGCTCCTATGTCGCGGCGTTCATGCAGGGAATCGTGCTCGGAACCATCCTGCAGGGCGTCGAGACCGCCGGCCGGAGCTATGCCGGCG
Source organism: Pseudomonadota bacterium (assembly GCA_023417735.1). Taxonomy (GTDB): domain Bacteria; phylum Pseudomonadota; class Alphaproteobacteria; order Rhizobiales; family Afifellaceae; genus Propylenella. The sequence goes on from JAEZEK010000399.1 coordinate 2,022, forward strand.
GCTGGTGGGACTGGCTCTCGCCGTTCAGCATCACGACCGGGCTCGCCCTCGTCGCCGGCTATGCGCTGCTCGGGGCCTGCTGGCTCCTGCTCAAGACGAGCGGCGACCTGCAGGAGCGCATGTTCCGCTTCGCCCGCCCGCTCACGCTCCTCGTGGTCGCCTTCGTCGGCGTGGTGAGCCTCTGCACGCCGCTGATGAGCCCCTTCGTCGCGGAGCGGTGGTTCACCTGGCCGAACATCGCTTTGCTCGCCCCGGTCCCGCTGCTCGTCGTCGGGATCGCGGTCGCGCTCCTCGCCGCGCTCGGCCGCCGCCAGGAGCGGCCGCCCTTCCTGCTCGCGCTGGCGCTCTTCTTCCTGTCGCTGCTCGGCCTCGGGATCAGCTTCTTTCCCTTGATCGTGCCGGGCGCCGTCCCGATCTGGCAGGCGGCGGCGCCCGACGCCTCGCTCGGCTTCCTCCTGGTCGGGACCGCCGTGCTGATCCCCATCATCCTCGTCTACACCGCCTATTCCTACTGGGTCTTCCGCGGCAAGGTCGAGGATCAGCACTTCTACCACTGAGCCGGATCGGCGCGCGCAGGGCGACTGCTACGAAAGGCGAATGGTGCTGCGCCGCGCCCTGCCGCTATCGCGGATTGCTCATTTGAGTTGAAGTCGTCGCTCTTGCCAAACCGCCTGTTCTGGGCGATCCCTTGCTTTCAAGGCTCAGGTTTTCGGACCGGGCATGAACAGGCCGGTCCAACGGCCGGTCGGGGGCAGTCATTTCCTGAGGGAGGAAACCGTGAAGTCAGACACCGCACAGAGTGTATCCCGCCGCAAGTTCCTGAAGGGCGGGGCGCTGGCCGCCGGCGCCGCCGCGGGCACGCTCGCCGCGCCGGGCGTGGTCACCGCGCAGTCGCCGGTCGTGCTGAAGATGCAGAGCTCCTGGCCCGCGTCGGACGTCTTTCAGGAGATGGCCCAGGAATATTGCGACCGCGTCGCCAAGATGTCGGGCGATCGGCTGCGCATCGACCTGCTGCCGGCCGGCGCCGTCGTCGGCGCCTTCCAGGTGCAGGACGCCTGCCATGACGGCATCATCGACTGCGCCCACACGGTCTCGGTCTACTGGTACGGCAAGCACAAGGCGGCCTCCTTCTTCGGCACCGGACCGGTGTTCGGCGGCAGCGCGGCGCACATGCTGGCCTGGTACTATGCCGGCGGCGGCGCCGATCTCTACCGCGAGCTGACGCAGGACGTCCTCGGCCTCAACATCGTGGGCTTCTTCGGCTTCCCGATGCCGGCCCAGCCGCTCGGCTGGTTCAAGAACGAGGTCAAGTCCGCCCAGGACATGAACGGCCTCAAGTACCGTACCGTCGGCCTCGCCGCCGATCTGATGCAGAGCATGGGCCTGAGCGTCACGCAGCTTCCCGGCGGCGAGATCGTGCCGGCCATGGAGCGCGGCGTCATCGACGCCTTCGAGTTCAACAACCCGACCTCCGACATGCGCTTCGGCGCCCAGGACGTGGCCAAGAACTACATGCTGTCCTCGTATCACCAGGCGAGCGAGAGCTTCGAGTTCATCTTCAACCGCGACCGCTTCGAGAGCCTCGATCCCGACCTCCAGGCGATCCTCCAGTACGCCGTCGAGGCGGCGAGCACCTCGAACTACGTGCTCGCCATGGACCAGTACTCCTCGGACCTGCAGAAGCTGCAGGAGGGCGGCGTGAACGTCGTCCGCACGCCGACTTCCGTGCTCGAGGCCCAGCTCGATGCCTGGGACAAGCTGATCGAGCAGCTCGGCCAGGATTCGATCAACCAGAAGATCATGGACAGCCAGAAGGAATGGACCGAGCGCGTGGTCTTCTTCGACCTCATGAACGCGCCGGACTACAAGCTGGCCTACAACCACTACTTCCCGGGCAAGATCACCTTCTGATCCGCGGGGCCGGAACCGGGCCGGGCGTTCGCGCCCGGCCCTTGCGATTGCTGCGCCGAGGCTTGGATGCTCACGTACATCAATTTCGCAGACAAGCTGTCCGCCTGGGTGGGCAAGGCGTTCGCCTGGTGCATCGTGATCATGACCCTCGGCGTGAGCTACGAGGTGTTCGTCCGCTATGTCCTGAACCGGCCGACGGTGTGGGCCTTCGACCTCACCTACATCCTCTACGGCACGCTGTTCATGATGGCCGGCGCCTACACGCTCTCCCGCGACGGCCACGTTCGCGCCGACGTCGTCTACCGGCTCTGGCCGCCGCGCGTGCAGGCGACGGTGGAGCTCGTTCTCTATTTCCTCTTCTTCTTCCCGGGCGTGATCGCCTTCATGGTGGCGGGCTGGAAATACGCCTCGCGCTCGTGGCGCTATTTCGAAGTCAGCAGCATGAGCCCGGTCGGGATCCCGATCTTCCAGTTCAAGTCGGTGATCGTGGTCGCCGGCGCGCTGCTCTTCCTGCAGGGCATCGCGCAGGTCTTCCGCTGCGTGATCTGCATCAGGAACGGCGAGTGGCCGCCCCATGCGCAGGACGTGCAGGAGCTCGAGAAGGTGCTGCTGGAGAAGGGCATGCGTGAACGCCTCGGGCATGGCGGCGAGGCGATCGACGTCGAGATCCCCGACATCCTTCCCGACGATCCCGCCACGGATCCGCGCCGGAGGCCTGCCCGATGACGGATCCTCAGGTCGCGATAATGATGCTGGGGATCTTCATCTTCATCATCATGCTCGGCTTCCCGATCGCCTTCACGCTGATGGCGCTCGGCGTGGGCTTCGGCTACTACGCCTATTACGACGCGGCGATCGCCAACCGCATCTACATGCGCCTGCTCGGCGACAGCGAGCCCGGCAGCCTCGGCGACTGGTTCGCCTGGATCGGCGCGCTCCTCAACAACCGCGTCTTCGACCTCCTGGTGAACCAGACCTATTCGGTCATGGCGAACGACGTGCTGACGGCGGTGCCGCTCTTCCTGTTCATGGGCTACGTGGTCGAGCGCGCAAACATCGTCAGCCGGCTGTTCAGCACCCTGCAGCTCGCCTCGCGCCGGGTGCCCGGCTCGCTCGCCGTGGCCGCGCTCGTCACCTGCGCCCTCTTCGCCACCGCGACCGGGATCGTCGGCGCCGTCGTCACGCTCATGGGCCTCCTCGCCTTTCCGGCCATGCTGAAGGCGCGCTACGACACCAGCTTCGCCTCGGGCGTGATCTGCGCCGGCGGGACGCTCGGCATCCTGATCCCGCCGTCCATCATGCTGATCGTCTATGCCGCCACGTCGGGCGTCTCGATCGTCCGCCTCTACGCCGGGGCGCTCATCCCGGGCTTCATGCTGGCCGGGATCTATCTCACCTACGTGGTGTTCCGTGCATGGCGCAACCCGAAGCTCGCGCCGCCGATCTCCGAGGAGGAGACCGCCGGCATCTCGGGCGGGCAGATCTTCATGATGCTGCTGACCTCCTTCTTCCCGCTCGCGCTGCTCATCCTGTCGGTGCTCGGCGCGATCCTGTTCGGGCTCGCGACGCCTTCGGAAGCCGCCGCCATCGGCGCGCTCGGCGGGCTCATCCTGGCCGCGGCCTACCGCGCGCTCACCTGGCAGCGGCTGCAGGAATCAGTCTACCTGACGGTCCGCACGTCGGCCATGGTCTGCTGGCTCTTCGTCGGCTCGTGGACCTTCGCATCCGTGTTCTCGTATCTGGGCGGCGAGCACCTCATCAAGGAATTCGTCACCGGCATGGACATCACGCCGCTGCAGTTCCTGATCATCGCGCAGCTCATCATCTTCCTGCTCGGCTGGCCGCTCGAATGGTCGGAGATCATCATCATCTTCGTGCCGATCTTCCTGCCGCTGGTCGCCCATTTCGGCATCGACCCGCTCTTCTTCGGCATCCTGATCGCGCTCAACCTGCAGACCTCGTTCCTGTCGCCGCCGATGGCGATGTCCGCCTACTATCTCAAGGGGATAGCTCCACCGCACGTGCAGCTCGTGCAGATCTTCAAGGGCTGCATGCCCTATATCGGCCTCGTGATCTTCTCGATGGTGATCCTCTACGTCTTCCCCGCCACGGTCTATTGGCTGCCGTCGCTTGTCTATGGCCGCTGACCGCAGACGGCCGGCCGCGAAGACGGCCCTCGCCGACCTCGACGCTTCGGACGCGCGCGCC
>JAEZEK010000405.1 GCA_023417735.1 Pseudomonadota bacterium
GCCTCCGCTATTACGTGACGCTTTCGCAGGATGAAGTCCGGGTCTGGGTGTGGTCGCGCAACGCGGACGATGCCTGGACCGAGCCGGAGATCTTCGAGGCCGGCATGATCGAGATCATGATCGACTCAACCGCGGTATCCATCGACCTCGAACGACTGTACGTGGGCATCAGCGACGCGCGGCCCTTGTCCTGACATGACCCTCAAGGCCCGCGTCATCCCCTGCCTCGACGTCAAGGACGGCCGCGTCGTCAAGGGCGTCAACTTCGTCGACCTGGTCGACGCCGGCGACCCGGTCGAGGCCGCCAAGGCCTACGACGCGGCGGGCGCCGACGAGCTCTGCTTCCTCGACATCACCGCCAGCCACGAGGAGCGCGGGACGCTGTTCGACGTCGTCGCCCGCACGGCCGAGCAGTGCTTCGTACCGCTCACCGTCGGCGGCGGCGTGCGCACCGTCGAGGACATCCGCAACCTCCTCCTCGCCGGCGCCGACAAGGTCTCCATCAACACCGCAGCCGTCGCCGACCGCGCCTTCGTCGCGCGCGGCGCGGAGAAGTTCGGCGACCAGTGCATCGTCGTGGCGATCGACGCGAAGCGGGTGTCGGCCGAGGGCGAGGCGCCGCGCTGGGAGATCTTCACGCATGGCGGGCGGCGCCCGACCGGCATCGACGCGGTCGAGTACGCGCGCGAGGTCGTCGCGCTGGGCGCGGGCGAGATCCTCCTCACCTCGATGGACCGGGACGGCACGAAGAGCGGCTTCGACATCGCGCTCACCCGCGCGGTCGCCGACGCGGTGCGGGTGCCGGTGATCGCGTCGGGCGGCGCCGGCACGCTCGATCATTTCGTGGAAGGCGTGCGCGACGGCCATGCCGCGGCCGTGCTCGCGGCCTCGCTCTTCCATTTCGGGACCTGCACGATCGCCGACGTGAAGCGCCACATGGCCGCCGCCGGGCTTCCGGTGCGGCGCGTCCTGCCCTAAAGGCAGCAGCAGAGGCGGGAGCGTTCATGGCCGCGTTCACGATCGAGGAGCTGGCGGAGATCGTCGCAAGGCGCGCCTCCGCCGACGACCCGCAGTCCTACACGGCATCGCTCGCCCGCAAGGGCGTCCAGCATTGCGCCAAGAAGCTCGGCGAGGAGGCGGTCGAGACCGCGCTCGCCGCGGTCGGCGGCGACCGCGCCCATCTCGTGGCCGAAGCCGCGGACCTCATCTACCACCTGCTCGTTCTCCTGCAGGTGTCGGGCGTCACGCTCGACGAGGTGAGCGCGGAGCTCGGGCGCCGCACCGGGCAGACCGGGTTGCAGGAGAAGGCCTCGCGGCCTCGCTCATGATGGACCAGTTCGTACGCTCCAGCCTCTCGCCCTACCGCATCTTCCGCGTCGAGGACTGGGCGAAGCTGCGCGCCGACACCCCGATGACCCTCTCCGAGGAAGAGGTCGCCGGCCTGAAATCGCTGAACGACCCGATGTCGATCGAGGAGGTGGAGGAGGTCTACCTGCCGATCTCGCGCCTCCTCTCCTTCTACGTCGAGGCGACGCAGGAGCTCTTCCAGGCCACCCAGCGCTTCCTCGGCACCGGCGAGAGCAAGACGCCCTTCATCATCGGGATCGCCGGGTCGGTCGCGGTCGGCAAGTCGACGACGGCGCGCATCCTGCGCGAGCTCCTGAAGCGCTGGCCCTCGCATCCGCGCGTCGAGCTCGTCACGACCGACGGCTTCCTCTACCCGAACGCCGTGCTGGAGGCCGAAGGGCTGATGGAGCGGAAGGGCTTCCCGGAGAGCTACGACGTCGCGGCGCTCCTCAACTTCCTCACCGCCATCAAGGCCGGCACGCCGCGCGTCAGCGCACCCGTCTACTCGCATCTCGTCTACGACATCGTGCCCGGCGAGATGATCATTGTGGAACGTCCCGACATCCTGATCCTGGAGGGCCTGAACGTCCTCCAGACGCGCGATCCGCCGCCCGACGGCAAGGCGGTGCCGTTCGTCTCCGACTTCTTCGACTTCTCCATCTACATCGACGCCGACGAGCAGTCGGTGGAACGCTGGTACCTCGAGCGCTTCATGCGGCTCCGGGAGACCCGCTTCCGCGACCCGAGATCCTACTTCCACCGCTACGCCTCGCTCGGCGACGAGGAGGCCGCGGTGGTCGCCCGCGGACTGTGGGAGCGGATCAACCTCGTCAATCTGCGCGAGAACATCCTGCCGACGCGGCCGCGCGCCGAGCTGATCCTGCGCAAGAACGACGATCACTTCATCGTCGAAGTGGCGCTGCGGAAGATCTGAGCCATGGCCGCCCGGTTCCGACCCGAAAGCCCGCGCGACCGGCTCATGGTCGCCCTCGACGTGGCGAGCACGGCGGCTGCGGAGCGCCTCGTGGAACGGCTGGGCGACACGGTCGGATTCTACAAGGTCGGCATGCAGCTCGCCTTCGCCGGCGGCCTCGCGCTCGTGCCCGCGCTCGTCGCGGCGGGCAAGCGCGTCTTCCTCGACATGAAGCTCCTCGACATCGACAACACGGTCGCGAGCGGGGTGAAGAGCATCGACGGGATGGGCGTGACGCTAACGACCATCCACGCCTATCCGAAGGCCATGCGGGCGGCCGCGTCCGCCCGGGGCGCGCAGCGCGGGCTCGGCCTCCA
>JAEZEK010000455.1 GCA_023417735.1 Pseudomonadota bacterium
GGCGGCGCAGGCGCTCGGGTTCGACCTGTCTGGCTACGCCTTCTGGCAGTGGGACAAGGGCAAGACGGCGCTCGAGAACTCGCTCCTCGCCGACGCCACGTCGGTGATGAACATCGGCCTCGTGCTCGGCGCGATGCTGGCGGCCGGCCTCGCCGGCAGCTTCGCGAAGCCGCTCAACCTCACGCCGCGCTTCGCCGCCGCGGCAATCGTCGGCGGCCTGCTGATGGGCTATGGCGCGCGCCTGTCCTTCGGCTGCAACATCGGCGCCTTCCTGGGCGGCATCGCCTCGGGCTCGCTCCACGGCTGGATCTGGTTCGCCGTCGCCTTCGCCGGCACGCTGATCGGCGTGCGGCTGCGGCCGGTCTTCGGGTTCAAGGACTGATCCCGTGATGGGACGATCCTTCATGTTCCTGCTGGTCGCGGCGATGGTAGCGCTGATCCTCGCCGATCACCTGCTCTCGCCGCCGCTCCACGCCTCGATCGGAACGGGAGAGACGGCCTGCGCCCCGTGCGGGGCGCCGTGCCCCTCCACAACGGCTAGGTAGCCAGGCGGCGCACCTCGGCGCGGAGCACGGGGAGGAGTTCGGCTTCGAACCAGGGGTTCTTCCGCAGCCAGCCATTGTTGCGCCAGGACGGGTGCGGCAGAGGCAGGACCCTGGGCCCGCCGCTCCGGGCCATGATCTCGCGCCAGCCCGAGACGGTTTCCGTCAGCCGGCCCTTGCGGTCGGCGCCGAGGTGCCAGGCCTGGGCATATTGCCCGATGGCGAGCACCAGCTCGATCTGCGGCATCCGCGCGAAGAGTTCGGCCCGCCACGTCGGCGCGCATTCGCGCCGCGGCGGCAGGTCGCCGCCCTTGGCATCCTGGCCCGGAAAGCAGAAGCCCATCGGGACGATGGCGATCCGGCTCGCATCATAGAACCGGGCCCGGTCGAGCCCGAGCCAATCGCGCAGCCGGTCGCCGGACGCGTCGTCGAACGGCGTGCTCGATGCGTGGGCGCGCGTGCCGGCGGCCTGGCTCGCGATGCAGAGCCGGGCGGTCGTGGAGACACGCAGGATCGGGTTGGGCGCATGCGGAAGGGCGCGCCCGTCCGGCAGCTCGGCACAGATGCGGCAGGACCGGATCCTGCCCGCCAACGCCTCCAGATCCGCCTCGCCCATCAGACCGCGATCACCATGCCGTCCTCGGCGACGTCGAAGCCTTCCACCTCGTGCCGATGGGCGAGCATCTCGGCGTTCATGTGGGTCAACAGGATTCGCTTCGCCGCGAGATCGCCGCGCCTGGCCACGAGCGAGCCGAAATCGAGGTGATGCGGCGGTCTCCCCGTCCAGGCGTAGCACTCGCAGATGAAGAGGTCGGCGCCAGTCGCCAGGGCGGCCAGGCGGTCCGTCCATTCGGTATCGCCGGAATAGGCGATCGTCCGACCCCCCGCTTCGATCCGCAATCCGAGCGACGGCGCGCCGGATGGATGCAGCACCTCCTCGGCGGAGACTGCGGCCGCGCCTATCTCCGTGGGCGATGCCGGCCCGATCTCCCGGATCTCAAGCGGGAACCGCCATTCGGTCCTTTCGGAGCCAGGAAAGAACACTTCGAGCGCGCGGCTCACCCGCTCCGCAGTGCCGACGGGGCCCGCGACGACGAGCGGCGCATCCCGCCGCGAAGCGAACTGCGCGTCGAGCAGGAAGAACGGCAGCCCTCCGAAATGGTCGCCGTGCAGATGGGAGAGCACGATCGCTTCCACGTCGTTCGGCGCAAGCCCGAGCCGCTTCAGCCCGGGCAGCGCCGTCGCGCCGCAATCGATGAGGAACCTCGAACCCGCGGCAAGATGAAAGCACGTGTTGAGCCGCCCGCCGGACCCGAAGGCGTCGCCGCAGCCGACCACCGTGAGCCGCACGCCGCTCATGCCGACGCGCTCGGCCGGGCCGAGACCGATCGGTGCCAGCGTGCAACGTTCGCGAGATCCTCGGGCATGTGCAGGCGCGCCGGCTTCATGAAGTCGACCGCAACGAGTGCGGTGATGTCGGCGATCGTGAAGGCGTCGCCGGCGATGTAGGGCCGCGCGGCAAGTTCGGCGTCGAGCCACCGAAGGACTTCGATCGCTTTCGTCCCGCAGACCTCGCCCCATGCCGGCACCTGCGGGACCTCCATCTCGGCCATCGCCGGGTGGCGGTGGCGGAAGGCAGCCGAGATCCGCAGATAGAGCTCGAACTCCATGCGGCGGTTCCACATTTCGACGAGCGCCCGCTCGCGTGCGCCGATCCCGAAGAGCGGCGGGTCCGGCTGCAGCTCCTCGAAATAGCGGCAGATCGCGACCGATTCCGCGATCGGCGTCCCGTCGTCGAGCACGAGGACCGGAAGCCGCTGCATCGGGTTGATCGCCCGGAATGCCTCGCTCAAATGCTCGCGCGCTGCCATGTCCAGCGTCTCGGTCGGTAGCGCGATCCCCTTCTCCGCGAGGAAGATCCTGACACGCCGCGGGTTCGGCGCCCGTCCGCCATCGATCAGCTTCACGCCGCCTCTCCTTCCGGACCTGGCCCCGTCCGACCGCCCGGTGTGTGGTCAAACCTAACGGTTGTGAATACCTACGGTTAACCGTTGCAGTTGGGCCGATTCTTAACAGTCGGCCTTTAGAAGCTTGGATTAACGAGAACTATACCTGCAACGGGATGGCCGATGGTAACCGCCGCTGAGGTCGCTTCCACGATCAGTTCCGATCCGCCCTCGCGGATCGCACGGCGGCGCCTCATTGCGCGTGCCCTCATCGGCAATGCGTCGGACACCGAGAACCCGCTCCGCCAGCTGTTCCATTTCGAGCAGGAGATGGCCGACACCTTCGCCAAGAACCGGCTTTCCTCGGCGATCGTCATCCCCGTCCTCGTCCTCATCATGGCGTTCGCCCTGGCTCTCCTGGGCAGTCCCTACCTCGCCCTCGGCTGGGCGACAATCATGCTCGGCGCACACGCCTTCGCGCTTCATGCATGCCGCCGTTTCCTGCGCGAAGGCGTCAAGCGGGCGACGCTCGCGAACTGGAAGCGCCGCTTCGTCCTCCGCGACTTCATCTACGGGCTGTGCTGGGCGCTCTTTCCCCTGCTCTTCCCGCTCAGCGAAAACCCGGAGATGGCGAACGGCCTTGCCATCATCCGGCTCGCCGCGGTCATCGTCGTCCTGTCGGTCGGCGCACTTCTGTCGTCGCCGATCCCCGCTGCGGCCGTCGCAGGAACCTTGCCGATCGCGCTCTGCATGGCGGCGGTCCACATCATCGACCCGACGTTCTTCAACATCATGATCGCGCTCGCGACGCTCGGCGCCGAGATCCTGTTCCTGCATCTGACCGGGCACCTCTACGAGCAGAACGCCCAGAACCTCGCCTACAGGGCCGAGAAGGACGCCATCTTCGCCGAGCTCGAGCAGTCGAAGGCCGTCTCCGACGAGGCCCGCCGCCGCGCCGAGGCGGCCAACATGGCGAAGTCCCAGTTCCTCGCCACGATGAGCCACGAGCTGCGCACGCCGCTCAACGCCATC
>JAEZEK010000019.1 GCA_023417735.1 Pseudomonadota bacterium
CGGCGCGGCCGAAGAGCTCCTCCTTCACCTGCGCCTCGACCAGCGACCGCTTCTCCTCGACGACGATGATCTTCTCGAGCCCGTCGGCGAAGCGGTTCACGCCCTCGGGCTCGAGCGGCCAGGGCGCGGCGACCTTGTACAGCCGGAGCCCGAGCCCGGCGGCGCGAACCTCGTCGATGCCGAGGAGGTCGAGCGCGGCGAGCGTGTCGAGCCAGCTCTTGCCGAGCGAGAGCACGCCGAGCCGCGCCGTGGGACCACCGCGCATGACGATGCGGTCGAGCCGGTTCTCGCGGATAAAGGCGATCGCCGCCGGCTTCTTGACGTTGTGAAGGAGGAGCTCCTGCTCGAGCGGGTGGACCCCCGCCCTGATGTTGAGGCCGCCCGGCGGCATCTCGAACTCGGGGAGGACGATGGACACCCGGTTCATCGAACCGTCCACGACCGCGGTCGATTCGATGTTGTCCTTCATGCATTTCAGGCCGACCCAGGTGCCGGCGAAGCGGGACAGCGCATAGCCGTAGAGGCCGTAGTCGAGGATCTCCTGCACCCCGGCCGGGTTCAGGATCGGCATCATGGCATCGACGAAGGCGAACTCCGACTGGTGCGCCACCGTGGAGCTCTCGCAGGTGTGGTCGTCGCCCATCAGAGCGAGCACGCCGCCATGCTTCGAGGTGCCGGCGAAGTTGGCGTGGCGGAAGACGTCGCCGGTGCGGTCGACGCCGGGCCCCTTGCCGTACCAGATGCCGAACACGCCGTCGTATCGGCCCTCGCCCCGCATCTCGGCCTGCTGCGAGCCCCACAGCGCGGTTGCCGCGAGGTCCTCGTTCAGGCCGGACTGGAAGCGGATGTCGTTCGGCTCGAGCAGCTTCCGGGCCTTCCAGAACTGCTGGTCGAGGCCGCCGATCGGGGAGCCGCGATAGCCGGTGACGAAGCCTGCGGTATTCAGGCCGGCGGCGCGGTCGCGCGCCTTCTGCATGAGCGCCAGCCGGACCACGGCCTGCGTGCCGGATATGAAGATCCGGTCGGCCCCGAGATCGTACTTGTCGTCGAGGGTGACCGTTCGCCTGGGCATCGGTACCTCCGTCCGCGATCTTCCCGCCGAGACCGCACTTGCCTTCGAATCTGGCCCGTCGACGCGGAAATTTCCATTCTCATTTGCCGGGTTCGGGGAAAGATCGGTTCAGCGAGGGCGGAAACGGCGTGGTGCTCCGGTCGATGTTGCGCTGGTAGCCCGGTCCGATCGCGAGCGGCTGCTCCGGCAGGACGGTTTGGTCGAGGCTCGACGCATAGGTCCGTTCCAGGCGCTGGAGCTCGCGGCCCGAGGCCTCGGAGAGGGTCAGGACGACGCGGTAGGCTTGTCCCTTCCGGACGCCGCGGACGGGTTTCGAATCGAGCACGATCCGGTCCCGTCCCGGCACGACCCTCGTTCGGACGATGATCGCTTCGCCGCCCGCGGGATCCTCGAAACGGGCCTCCACGGTGCTGCCTTCGGGAAGCGGCCGGAGCGGCTTCAGCACGAGCCCGTAGCTCGCCTCGGCATTGCGATAGTTGAAGACGAAGCCGCCGCCCGCGACCTCCAGATAGGGCCGGCCGCCGTCCTCGCTGCAGGCGACGAGAGCCAGGAGCACGGCGAGGAGGAACGCGGGACGGGTGCCCATCGGCAGATGGCGCCTCAGCGCCCTGGGCCGCTCGCGCACCGCCACCGCGCTGATGGGCCAGGTTCCCGTCATTCAAACCTCCATCCGCGTTCTTGCCGGTTCACGGACTGCCGCGCGGCGCCGGCGGAGCCGCTCCGCCTTGGCGCGGTTCCCGCACGTCGCCATGTCGCACCACACGCGCGTTGCGTTGCGCGACGCGTCGACGAAGAGCCAGTGGCAGTTCGCGCAGACCTTCAGCCTGATCAGGGCTTCGGAATGCGCAATCACCAGAGCGGACTGGGTGACTGCCGCAGCGAACGGCAGAGGCTTCGCAGTCCCGAGTTCGAGCCCGTGCGGGCCGGCCCGGAGCGGCACGCCCGCAACGGCGTCGTGGTGGAAGCGAAGGACGCGGCGGAGGTCGCCGTTAAGCGGCGCCTCGCCGAGTGCTGCGGCACGCAGAAGGTCGTCGACCGCCTCGCGCAGCTCGAGGTGATAGGCGAGCGCCATCGATTCGGCACCGGCGCTGCAGGCGATCCGATACTCCCTGCCCGGCCCGCTGTGCCGGCCTGCGGCCGCGACGAAATCCGACAGGTCGTGCCAGCCCTTCAGCTTGTCGAAGCGCCGCACCGGGTCGGCGCGGAAGCAGACGGTGTTGGCGAAGTCGAGCGCCAGCGCCCCGCCGACGAACTGCCGTTCGGTCCAGATGTTCGCCATGGCGGAAGTCTAACCGGCAAACGCGCCTTGACAAGTTTCCGCTGCGCGCATCCGATCGCCGTCTCGGGAGCCGAGCCATGCCGGAGCACGTCGCCTATTTCGCCCAGCAGGCCTGGAACGGGCTCCAGGTCAGCGCCTTCTACGCGCTGCTTGCCGTCGGCTATCTCCTCGTCCACGCGGTCACGAACCGGACCAATCTCGCTTTCGGCGCGATCGCCATGTGGAGCGGCCAGACCGCGGTGCTCGCCGCCAGCATGCTGGGGAGCGTGTTCTACCTGGCCGCAGGCCCCGCTCTGGTGCTGGCGGTGGCATCGGCGCTTGCCGTCGCCGCGGTCTTTGGCATCGTCTTCGCGCGCCTGGTTGTCCTCCCGCTCGCCGAAGGGACGCGGCTCGCCATGCTGGTCGCGACGATCGGGGTCGCCATCGTCCTGGAGGAAGCCGCGCGTTTCGCCTCCGACAGCCGCGAGCTCTGGCTGCAGCCGGTGCTCGCCATGCCGGTGACCCTCGCACCTGGCGCCTTCAGCATCGGCGTCACGCTGATGCAGTTCGTGAACCTTGCCGTCGCCGGGACGCTCATCCTCGCGCTTGCCCTGTCGATGCGGCGCCATCCCCTCGGCCGCGCGTGGCGGGCGGTGGCCGACGATGCCGGGATGGCCCGTCTCCTCGGCATCGACGTCCGGCGCATCCTCACCGGCTCGGTCGTGCTCGGGTCGCTCTATGCCGCCGCAGCCGGAATCCTGGCCGCGCTCTATTACGGCAATGTCAGCTTCTACCAGGGCCTGATGCTCGGCCTGAAGGTCCTCTACGTGGTCGTGCTCGGCGGCATCGGCTCGGTTCCTGCGGCAATGGCCGGCGCGGGCCTGCTCGGCTTCGCGGAAACGCTGTGGTCGGCCTATTTCCCCATTGCATGGCGTGACGTCGCGACATTCGGCGGGCTGACGCTCCTGCTCGCGCTCCGCCCGGGCGGCCTGTTTGCCGGCGCCCGGCGGGTCGATCACGACCGATAGGCCTCTCAGGCCGTCTCCCAGCGCCAGAAGTCGGTGCCCTCGCGCCCGTAGCGGCCGGCGATCACCATCTTGTGCACCTCGGAGGCGCCGTCGACGAGCCGGGCGCAGCGGGCATACCGGTAGATCCACTCCGCGATCGAATCGGTCGAATAGCCGCGCGCACCCTGGAGCTGCACGGCCGTATCCGCCGCCAGTTGCAGCGTGTCGGCGACGTGCATCTTGGCGATGGACACCTCCTTGCGGGCGAAGTCGCCGCGGTCGAGCTTCCAGGCCGCGTGCATGACGAGGAGCCGCCCGATCTCGATCGCCTGCGCCACGTCGGCCATCTTGAGCTGGACGCTCTCACGGTCGGCGAGCCTCACGCCGAAACCCTCGCGCTCCCCGATGTAGCCGGCGGCGATCGCCATGCAGCGCTTGGAGAGGCCGAGCCAGCGCATGCAATGGGTGAGCCGCGCCGGGCCGAGCCTGATCTGCGTCACCTTCAGCCCGTCGCCCACCTCCATGAGCCGGTTGCGGTCCGGGATCTCGAGCCCGTCGAATTCGAGCTCGCAGACGCCGCCGTGCTCGTCGGGCCCCATGTTGGCGATGCGGCGCACGATGCGCCAACCCGGCTGGCCGCGGTGGAACAGGAATGCCGTGAGATGGCGCCGCTTCTCGTCCGGGCTCGGATCGGTGCGGGCGATCAGGATGAACTGCTCGGCGAGCGCCGCGCCCGAGATGAACCACTTCCGGCCGCGCACGACCCAGGTCTCCCCGCGCCGCTCGGCGGAGGTCCGGATCATCCCGGGATCGGAGCCGCCGCCCGGAGCGGGCTCGGTCATGACGAAAGACGAGTTCGCGCCGACGACGATCGGATCCAGGAACTCATGCTTCTGGGCCTCCGTCGCGACACGCTCCAGGAGGCGCATGTTGCCGTCGTCGGGCGCGGCGCAATGGAGGCTGCTCGGCCCGAAGATCGACCAGTTCGCCTCCTCGTAGAACGCCGCCTGCTGCACCATGGAGAGGCCGAGGCCGCCGCGCGCCTCGGAGACCTGCGGCGCCCAGAGCCCGGCCGCCCGGGCCCCGCCGCGCAGCGCGTCGCGCTCGGCAAGGCCGATGTTGCCCCATTCGTCCCAGGCCCCGCGCGCGCTCTCGTACGGCCCCACGTGCTCGCTGACGAAGGCGCGCACGCGGCGCCTCAGGTCCTCGGCACGGCTGTCGAGCGTGAAGTCCATGGCGCTCCCCCGGTCGCTCCGTGGAGCATCACCATCGGCCGGCGGATCGCAAGAGCGCCGGAAGGCGCTGCCGGGTCAGGATTTCGATGCGTGCTCCGGCTTGCCCTTCCGCTTCGTGGAGGCGAGGTCGTGCAGTTCCTTCTCGCTCATCGATTCGGCCATCGACTTCGAGGCGCCCTTCAGCTTGCTCTTCGGCGTCTCGCCGCGCTTGGCGGACAGGGCCGCGCCGGCCGCCTTCTGCTGCGCCTTGGATCTCGCGGGCATGGAACCCTCCTGTGCTGGCCAGGAACCAACAGGTTCGCAACGCCGCGAGTTCCGGCCCTGCCGTCGTCAGGAGCCGAGGACATGGCCGCCGTCGACGACGAGATGCGCGCCGGTGATGTAGCCCCCGGCCAACGAAGCGAGCAGCATCAGGGCGCCGTCGAGGTCGCCGTCGCGGCCGAGCCGGCGCATCGGGCCTTTCCCCCGGCGCCGTCCAGGAACTCGGCGTTGATCTCCGTCCTGAACCAGCCCGGCGCGAGCGCATTCACGCGGATGCCGTGGCGCGCCCATTCGAGCGCGAGCGCTCGGGTGAGATGCAGCACGCCCGCCTTGGAAGCGGCATAGGCGGCGACCCCCTTCTCCACGCTGAGCCCGAGCACGGAGCCGACATTCACGATCGCGCCGGGCCGCCCGGCGGCGATCATCCGCTCGGCGGCGTGGCGGGCGACGAAGAACACGGCGTCGAGATTGGTGGCCAGCACGGCGCGCCAGGTTTCCGGCGCGAGATCGAGGGCGCCGTCGGAATGGGCGATGCCGGCATTGTTGACGAGCACCGTCACCGGTCCGGATGCGGCCTCCACCGCCTCGAAGGCGCGGGCGACGCTCTGCGGATCGAGGACGTCGCAGGCGACGGGAATCGCGCTGCCGCCTTCCTTCTCGATCTCGGCCGCGAGCGCCTCCAGCCGCTCGAGCCGACGGGCGGCGAGCGCGACCGTCGCGCCGTTCGCCGCGAGCACGCGGGCGA
>JAEZEK010000035.1 GCA_023417735.1 Pseudomonadota bacterium
GGTCTGCGCCGGCGCCGGCTGCACCGGCTGCTCGGGCGAGGCCTCGTCGGCCTCCGGCGCCGTCCGCGCTTCGGTCGGCTGATCCTCGTAGCGCGGACGGCGGCGCCGGCGCGAATCGCGCTCCTCGGCGCGCTCGTCCCCGTCGCCCGACTGATTCTCCTGCGCCTCGCGCGGCGGGCGGCGCTGCTCGTCCTGACCGCCGCGTCGCGGCTCGCCCTGCATCGGCTGGCGCTGCTCGTAAGGCTGATCGTATTCCGGCCGCTGAAACTGCCGGCCATTGACCATCATCTCGTCTTCTTCGTCGTCGTCGTAGTCGCGCTCGCCGTAGTCGCGCGCAGGATAGGGCTGCGCCGGCTGCAGCTGAGACTGTGCCGCCATGACGATGCGGTTGTAATGCTCGGCATGCTGGAAATAGTTTTCGGCTGCGACGGTGTCGCCGGAGGAAAGGGCGTCCCGTGCGAGCGTCATATACTTCTCGGCCACATGCATCGCCGTACCGCGGACCTTCACGTCCGGGCCGTTCGATTCATAGCTCCGCGTGAGCGGATTCGGCCCCTTACGGTTGCGACCCCGCGACCGTCTATTCTGATTGTGTCTCATGAAACCGTTCTCGTCTCTGAGGGCTGACACGCCACCGTCCTGATCCAGTCCCGGATCATGATCTGGTCATGCGATCCACGTCCGATGCGACCCAGCCCGAGGCTCTCCCCCGAGGATCCGCTGCACTCGTTTTGCGACGCAGACGAACCGGCCCGAATTCCTGAAGGCCCTCTGCCGCTCCCGCAGTCGGGATGCCGTTCTTGTTGGCTTCGGCAACGGTTCGTAGATGGAACCTAGCGGCAATAACCCGCAGTTCCAAGCGATTTTTTGCGCTGCGCCAAAATGCAGCCGGTCAATCCGCCGTGACAGCAAGCACCGCTCTGGCATGACCCGACAGGTCGCTCCCGATCTCGCGAATCGACAGGCCCTGAGCTTGGCACATCGCGGCGACGGTGTCCGCCTGGTCGTAGCCGACTTCCAGTGCAAGGAGGCCGGGGTTACGAAGTCTATGTGGGGTCGCCTCGATGATCTTGCCATAGGCGTCGAGGCCGTTCGGCCCACCGTCGAGCGCGCGGCGCGGGTCGTGCTCGCGCACCTCCACGTCCAGGCCTGCCAGGTCCGCAGTCCGGATGTAGGGCGGATTCGACACGATCGCGTCGCAGCATTGTGGCAGCGGCGACGCGAAATCCGCCTGCAGGAATGTGATGCGATCGAAGACGCCGTGGCGCTGCGCGTTCGCCGCCGCCGTCGCGAGGGCATCGCCGCTGATGTCCGTCGCAATGCCGCGCGCGTGCGGCAGCTCGCTGAGAAGCGCGATCAGGATCGCCCCGGTCCCGGTACCGAGATCGGCGATCACGAGGTCGCGGCCGGCCTGCTGCACCGCCCAGCGCAGGACCGCCTCCACCAGGACCTCAGTGTCCGGGCGCGGCACGAGCGTGGCGGGCGAGACGACGAAGTCCAGGCCCCAGAACTCCCTCGCGCCGAGGATCCGTGCGACCGGCTCACGCCGCGCGCGACGATCGATCAGCGATGCCAGGGCCGCTCCGGCGGCGGGATCGACCTCCTGCTCGGGCCTCGCGATCAGCTCGACCGCGGTGATCCCCAGGGCGCTCTCGAGAAGGAGCCTTGCATCGAGATCGGCCGTCACGATCCCGGCGCGGGCGAGCTCGGACCGGCTCCGCGACAGGGCCTCGCGAATGGTCGTCATGCCGCCCGCTCGAACTCCGAGAGGAGCCGCGCGCGGTCTTCCGCGGTGAGGGCATCGATGATCTCGTCGAGCGCCTCACCGTCGAGCACCTTGTCGAGCTTGTAGAGCGTCAAGTTGATCCGGTGGTCGGTCACCCGCCCCTGCGGGAAGTTGTAGGTGCGGATCCGCTCCGAGCGATCGCCCGACCCGACCTGGCCCTTCCGGGCCGCGGCGCGCTCGTCCTCCGAGCGCTGCCGCTCGAGATCGTAGAGCCGCGCGCGCAGGATCTGCATGGCCCGCGCCCGGTTCTGGTGCTGCGACTTCTCGGCCTGGACGACGATGATCCCGGTCGGGAGGTGCGTTATGCGCACGGCGGAATCGGTCGTGTTGACGTGCTGGCCGCCTGCTCCGGACGCCCGCATCGTGTCGATCCGGATCTCCTCGGGCCGGATCTCCACGTCGACCTCCTCGGCCTCCGGCAGCACGGCGACGGTCGCGGCGGACGTGTGGATCCGGCCGCCGGACTCGGTCGTCGGCACGCGCTGCACGCGGTGGACGCCCGATTCGTAGTTCAGGCGGGCGAAGACGCCGGCGCCGCGGACGCTCGCCACGATCTCCCGGAAGCCTCCGACCTCGCCCGCGCTCGCCGACATGACCTCGACCTTCCAGCCGTGAAGCGCGGCGTGGCGCTCGTACATGCGGAAGAGATCGCCGGCGAAGAGCCCCGCCTCGTCGCCGCCCGTCCCTGCCCTCACCTCCAGGATGACGCTCCGCTCGTCGGCTGCGTCCTTCGGCAGGAGCAGGACCTGCAGCTCCTTCGAGAGCGCCTCGATGCGTTCCTCGATGATCCCGAGCTCCTCCTCCGCGAGGCTTCGCATCTCGCGTTCGGTGCCGGGGTCGTCGACGAGCGCCGCGGTCTCCCTCAGCTCGGCCTGGGCGTCCTGGAGCTCGCGCGCCTTGGCCGCAATGGGCTCGAGCTCGGCGAGCTCCCGCGACAGCCGCACGAACTCGTCGCGCTCGGGCGCGCCGGAAAGCGCGGCCGTGATCGCGTCGTGGCGGTCGATGAGGAGGCGCAGGCGTGCGGTCGGGATCATGCGGGCGATATAGGCGCTGGACCGTCAGACGGGAATGCCGTTCGCCGCCGCCCAGCCGCGGAGTTCACCGCGAATGTCGGCTGCCGACACCCCTTCGTCCATGAGCGACAGGAGCCGTTGCCGCAGCGGCCCAACCTCGGTGGCGCGGATCATCGCCTTGATCGGGCCCACCGACGACGACGCCATCGAGAGCGATCGGTAGCCGAGCGCGATGAGCGCCATGGCTTCGATCGGCCGCCCCGCCATCTCGCCGCAGAGGGAAACGGGCGCATTCGCCGCACTCCCCTTCTCCACGACGAGCTTCAGAGCGCGCAGGAAGGCGGGGCAGAGCGTGTCGAAGCGGCCGGCGAGCCGGGTATTGCCGCGGTCGCTCGCCATCATGAACTGCATCAGGTCGTTCGATCCGACCGACACGAAATCCACCGCGCCGAACACCTCGTCGAGCTGGAAGAGCAGCGACGGGACCTCGATCATGACGCCGAGCGCGATCCGGGTCGCGCCGTCGTGGCCGTGCCTGGTGAGATGCGCAATCTCCCGCTGCACGATGGCCTTGGCGCGCTGGAACTCCGACACCTCCGTCACCATCGGGAACATCAGCCGCAGCTCGCGCCCCGCCGCCGCCCGGAGCAGCGCCCTCACCTGCGTCCTCAGGAGCGCCGGGCGATCGAGGCCGAGCCGGATCGCACGCCAGCCCATGGCCGGGTTCTCCTCCGCCTGAGAGCGGAGGTAGGGCAGCACCTTGTCGCCGCCGACATCGAGCGAGCGGAACGTCACCGGCTTGTCGCCCGCCGCATCGAGAACCTGCGCGTAGAAGGCCTGTTGCTCGCTCTGCCGCGGAAAGGCCGAGGAGATCATGAACTGGAGCTCGGTGCGGAACAGGCCGATGCCGACGGCGCCCGATTCCGGGAGATGAGGCAGGTCCATCATCAGGCCGGCATTGACGTGGAGCGCGACCTCGACGCCGTCGCGGGTGACGGCGGGCTCGTCGCGGAGCAGCCGGTAC
>JAEZEK010000188.1 GCA_023417735.1 Pseudomonadota bacterium
GGCGGCGAGCCCGAGCGCCGGGTCGGGCTTGCGCCCGGCGATCAGGTCCGCGACCACCACCTGCTGGTTCGGGAGGATCACGAAGAACACGCTCGCCGCCATGATCGTGCCGATGAAGGCGCCGACATGCAGGAACGCGGCCCTGTCCGTGAACACCGCCGAATAGAGGAAGGTCGCCGCCGCGATCAGCGCGAAGACCGATGCGGCGAGCGGTGCCGTGCGGTCGCCGATCCGCTTGCAGAGCTGGTCGTAGACGATCCAGCCGAGGGCGAGCGAGCCGACCGAAACTGCAATGGCCTGCCAGGGTTCCAGCGCGATCTTCCCGCGATCTATGAGGAAGGCACTCGCCCCGAGATAGTAGATCACGACGAGGAGCAGGAAGCCGGTGATCCAGGTGAAGTAGGCCTCCCACTTGAACCAGTGCAGATCGGGCGGCATCCGCTCCGGCGCGACCAGGTACTTCTCGGCGAGGTAGAAGCCGCCGCCGTGGACCATCCACGTTTCGCCGGCGATGCCGTCCGGCTGGCCGGCCCGCTTCTTCAGGCTCTGGTCAAGCCAGATGAAGTGGAACGAGGTGCCGATCCAGGCGATCCCCGCCATCACGTGCGCCCAGCGGAAGACGAGGTTCAGCCACTCGATCAGGATCGCCGTCATCCGGCCCTCAATAGAGGATCTTGTCGGGCATCCGCGCCCATTCCGCGAAGACCGCCTCCGCCTCCGGCAGATCGATCCGCACCATCGGGATGGTCCTGTCATCGATCGGCTTCGACACCTCCGCGTAGATGAGGGCGTCGTCGAAGCCGATCTCGGCCGCGTGGTGCCGCGTGTTGGCGTAGTAGACCCGGTCGATCCGCGCCCAGTAGATGGCCGAGAGGCACATCGGGCACGGCTCGCAGCTCGTATAGAGCTCGCAGCCTTCCAGCGAGAACGTGCCGAGCGCGCCGCAGGCCTTGCGGATCGCCGTCACCTCCGCGTGGGCCGTCGGGTCGTTCGTGGAGGTGACGCAGTTCCAGCCCTCCGCCACGACGCGGCCGTCCTTCACGACCACCGCGCCGAACGGCCCGCCGTGCCGCAGCCGCATCTGCTCGGCCGAGAGCCGGACGGCCTCCGCCATGAACGCCTTCTGCTCCGCTTCAGTGCTGCCGGACATGCACGCCCTGTTCCTTCGTCTCTGACTGCCGGCGGATCAGGAGGTCGGCCGCCACGGAAGCCGCGATCACCGCGGGCTCCTTGCCCCCGATGGCGGAAAGCCCGATCGGGCAGACGAGCCGGGCCAGCCGTTCCGGCGGGATGCCCGCCGCCCGCAGCCGCGCCGCGAAGCGCGCCCGCTTCGTCCGCGATCCGATCAGCCCGAGATGGGCGAAGTCGCCGCGCCGCAGCACGGCCTCGCAGATCGAAAGGTCGAGGTCGTGGCTGTGCGTCATGACCAGGAAGACCGCGCCGGGCGGCGCCTCCTCCACCACGAGCTCCGGCATGGCGAGCTCGAACAGGCGCACGCCCTCCGGCGGGGCGGGCGCGAAGCCGGAGCGTCCGTCGATCCAGGTCATCTCGAAACCGAGCGGATGCAGGGCGCGCGCCACGGCCTGCCCGACATGGCCCGCCCCGAACAGGAAGAGCGCCGGCCGGGCCGCGTTCATCCGTTCCGTGAGAATGATCCCGCTACCCGTTCTCTCGGCGTTGAAATTCCGGCCGGCGGACGGGGCTTCCGACGCGGCGCGGGCGAGCCGCCCCGAGGCATCGATGCGCACGCTGCGGAAGACCGGGACCGGCCCCTCGGCGTCGGCCGCGAGGCGCCTCGCCCAGGCGAGATCCGCCGGCGCGAAGGGCTCGAAGACGAGTGTCACGGCGCCGCCGCAACACTGCGCCAGCGCGGGCCCGAGCGGCCAGCGCTCCAGCGCCGCCTCGCCCCTGGCGAGCAGCTCGCCGGCGCGGCGGAGCGCCCGGTACTCCAGCTCGCCGCCGCCGATCGTGCCGTGGAAGCCGTCCTCCGCGACGAGCATCTGCGCCCCGGGCTCGCGCGGCGCCGAACCTTCGGCGGCCGCGACATGGATGAGGACCGCGCCGCGCCCCCGCTCCAGCTCCCGGAGGAGATGGCCGAGCCAGGCCCGCATCAGGCGAGCCCCGCCCGCCGTCTCGCGTCCTCCACCGCGGCGAGGATGCGCTCGGGCGTTGCCGGCGCGTCGAGATCGGGAAACGCGCGATGGTCGGCAGCCGCAGCGACCGCATCGGTCAGCGCCGAAAAGGCCGAGATGGCGAGCATCAGCGGCGGCTCTCCGACCGCCTTGGAGCGGAAGATCGTCTCGGCCCGGTTCTCGCTCCTGTCCCAGATGGCGATCCGCATGTCGTCGGGCCGGTCGTTGGCGGTCGGGATCTTGTAGGTGGAGGGCGCGTGGGTGCGGAGCCGCCCCGCCTCGTCCCACCAGAGCTCCTCCGTCGTCAGCCAGCCGAGGCCTTGGATGAAGCCGCCCTCGATCTGGCCGAGGTCGACCGCCGGATTGAGCGAGCGGCCGACGTCGTGGAGGATGTCGACCCGCAGCAGCCGGTTCTCGCCGGTCAGCGTGTCGATCGCGACCTCGCTCACCGCCGCGCCGTAGGCGAAGTAGAAGAACGGCCGCCCGGACGCCGTCTCCCGGTCGTAGTGGATGCCGGGCGTCGCATAGAAGCCTGTCGAAGAGAGCGACACCTGGCCGAGATAGGCCTCCTGCACGAGGTCGGCGAAGGCGATCTCCTCGCGGCCGACGCGCACGCGGTTCGGCAGGAACGCGACCTGGCCCTCCGGCACCCGGTACTTCGCCGCCGCGAAGGCGACGAGCCGGTCCCTGATCGTCTCCGCCGCGGCGCGCGCCGCCATGCCGTTGAGGTCGGACCCGGACGAGGCCGCCGTCGCCGAGGTGTTCGGCACCTTGCCCGTCGTGGTCGCCGTGATCTTCACGCGCTCGAGGTCGATCTGGAAGGTCTCGGCGACAACCTGCGCCACCTTGACGAAGAGCCCCTGCCCCATCTCGGTGCCGCCGTGGTTGAGGTGCACCGAGCCGTCCTTGTAGACGTGGACCAGCGCGCCCGCCTGGTTGAGGTGGCTGGTGGTGAAGGAGATGCCGAACTTCACCGGCGTGAGCGCGATACCCTTCTTCACGATCGGGCTCCCGGCGTTGAAGCGGCGGACCGCCGCGCGCCGGGCCGCATAATCGGAGGTCCGCTCGAGGGCCGCCACGATCTCGGCGATGATCGAATCGGTCACCTCCATGTGGTAGGGCGTGAGCGCGCCGCCTTTCGCCGGGTAGAAGTTCGCCTTCCGGACATCGAGCGGGTCCCGGCCGAGCGCGAAGGCGATCGCGTCGACCATCCGCTCCGTCGCCGCCATGCCCTGCGGCCCGCCGAAGCCGCGGAACGCCGTGTTGGAGACGGTGTGCGTCTTCAGCCGCCGCGAATGGATGCGCGCATTCTGCAGGTCGTAGGCATTGTCGGCGTGGAACATGGCGCGGTCGGCGATCGCGGCCGAGAGGTCGGCCGAATAGCCGCAGCGCGCCGCCTGCCGGAAGACTGCGCCCGCGATCCGCCCGTCCCCGTCGAACCCGACCTCCCAGTCGATGCGGAAATCGTGCCGCTTGCCCGTCATGATCATGTCGTCGTCGCGGTCGAGGCGAAGCTTCGCCGGGCGCCCGGTCTTGCGCGCGGCCAGAGCCGCGATAGCGGCGATCAGCGACGGCTGGCTCTCCTTGCCGCCGAAGCCGCCGCCCATGCGCCGGACCTCCACCGTCACGGAGTGGTCCGCCACCGCCAGCACCCTGGCGACGTTGTGCTGGACCTCGGTCGGGTGCTGCGTGGAGGAATGGACGAGCATGTCCTCGCCCTCTCCCGGGATCGCATAGGCGATCTGCCCTTCGAGGTAGAAATGGTCCTGCCCGCCGACGCGGAACGTGCCGGAGAGCCGGTGCGGCGCGGCGGCGATCGCCTCGTCCGGTTTGCCGAGCCGCATCTCGTGGGCCGGCAGGAGGTCGGCGTCCGCGGCGAGCGCGTCCTCGACCGATATGAGCGCCGGGAGGTCCTCGTACGCGACGGTCGCCAGCGCCGCCGCCGCGCGCGCGGCCGCGATGCTCTCCGCCGCCACCGCGAAAAGGGACTGGCCGGCATACTGCACCACGCCCTCCGCAAAGACCGGATCGTCGTGGAAGACCGGGCTCGCATCGTTCTCGCCGGGAATGTCCTCGGCCGTCAGCACGGCTGCGACGCCGGCGCGCGCCGAACCGCGTCGAGGTCGATCCGAACGATCCGCGCATGCGCGCGCGCACTCGTGGCGACGTGGAGATGGAGCGTGCCCGGGAGTTCCGGGATGTCGTCGACATAGATCGCCGTGCCGGTGACGTGGCGGACGGCGCTGTCGTGCGCGGCCGGGTGCCCGACGCCGTCCCGGATCGCCCGCGCCGAAGAGGGGCGGCCATGCGGGACCGAGACGATCGTCTCGGCCTCGCCGCGGTCCTGGATGCGGGTTTCATCCATCGGCGAGGTCCAGCACGCGGGTGACCGGCGGGCGCTCCGCCCCGGCCTCGATCAGGAACCGGCGCAGGAGGTTCCGCGCCGCCTTGAGGCGGTAGCCGGCAGAGGCCCGCATGTCGGTGATCGGCGCGAAATCGTCGGCGAGCCTGTCCGCCGCACCTTCGGCCTCGCCGAGCCGACGCCCGACCAGCGCCGCCTCCGTCGCCGGCGCCCGCTTCGGGGTGGCCGCCATGCCGCCGAAGGCCAGCCGTGCGCTCGTGACCGCGCCGTCCGCCAGTTCGATCCGGAAGGCCGCCATGACGGCGGAGATGTCCTGGTCGAAGCGCTTGGAGAGCTTGTAGCAGGCAAAGCGCGTTGCGGGCCCCGGCCGCGGCACCGTCACCGCCTCGACGAACTCGCCCGGCCGGCGGTCCTGCCGGCCATAGGCGAGGAAGAAGTCCTCGTGCGGCAGGTCGCGCCCGCCCTCCGCGTGGTGG
>JAEZEK010000210.1 GCA_023417735.1 Pseudomonadota bacterium
CAGGCGCAGAAGATGGAGGCCGTCGGCCAGCTCACCGGCGGCATCGCGCACGATTTCAACAACCTCCTCACCGTCATCATCGGCAACCTCGAGATGCTGGAGGCGCGGCTCGAAGGCACCGAGGCGCAGCGCGCGCTCCTCGCCGAGGCGATGGAGACGGCGCAGCTCGGCGCCCAGCTCACCGAGCGCCTGCTGGCCTTCGGCCGGCGCCAGCCGCTGGTGCCGCGCGTGGTCGACGTCGGCCAGATGATCCGCGACCTGTCGGGGCTGTTCCGGCGCACGCTCGGCGAGACGATCCAGATCCAGACCCGCATCGCCGACCATCTGCCGAGGACCCAGGTCGATCCCTCGCAGCTGCAGAACGCGCTGCTCAACCTCGCCATCAATGCCCGCGACGCCATGCCGACGGGCGGGACCCTGACGTTCGAGGTGGCGCCGGCCGAGCTCGACCTCGACTATGCCCGCTCCCATTCGGAGGTCCGGCCGGGGCGCTACGTCGCCGTCACCATCACCGACACCGGCGCGGGCATGTCCCGCGAGGTGCAGGAGCGCGCCTTCGAGCCGTTCTTCACCACCAAGCCGGTCGGCTCCGGCACCGGCCTCGGCCTCAGCATGGTCTACGGGTTCGTCAAGCAGTCGGGCGGCCACGTGCAGCTCTACAGCGAGCCCGGCCAGGGCACGTCGGTGCGGATCTACCTGCCGCCGGCGAACGAGGCCGACCAGGTTCTGGAGGCTCAGCCGCGGCTGGTGGCCTCGGCCTATCCCGGCCGGGGCGAGACCGTGCTCGTGGTGGAGGACGAGGTCCGGCTCCGGCGCGTCACGGTCGCCCGCCTGAACGAGCTCGGCTATGCCGTCGTCGAGGCGGAGAACGGCCCGGCCGCCGTCCGGCTGATGGAGCAGGACCCGAAGATCGACATCGTCTTCACCGACATGGTGATGCCGGGCGGGCTGTCCGGCACGGACGTCGCACGCGAGGCGCGCCGGATCATTCCCGACGTGCCGATCCTCCTCACGACGGGCTATGCCGAGCCGGAGAGCCTGCGCAACGCCGACATCGACGGCGCGGACTGGCTGCGGAAGCCCTATACCGCAGGCGAGCTCGCCCGGAAGATGCGCGAGATGCTGGAGCGCTGACGCCGCCGGTCCGGCGCGCGGCATCCCGGCCCGGGCGGGGCGGCCTCACGCGGTCCCGGCGAGCGCCGCGTCTTCCTCGCGGGCGGGTTCCTCCGCGCGCCTGCGCACCGCCTCCAGTTCCTGCATGAAGGCATCTGGGTCGATGTCGTGGGCGAGGCACGCGTCGTCGATCGTGTGGATGCGACCGACGGGGCAGCCGACGCAGTGCATCTTGCGGCCGAGGAAGACCTTGATGGTCGCGGGCCAGGCCCGCATCACCTCGTCGACGAGCCTGTCGAGCGTGATGAACATGGCGCGTTCTCCGCCTCTCGCCGGCAGGCGGGCCGGCTCCGATCGTCGACCGGAGCATGGCCCCCGGCCGCGGGACGGTCTTTGTCGGGGCGCAAACGGAACGGCAGTCAGGCGCCGGCCAGGTGGAACCGGCGGCGGACGGCCTTCTCGATCTCCAGCAGCGCGAAGAGCACGATGCCGACGGCAATGATCGCGGCGCCGTCGGCGAGCGAGAGCGGCCGCGTCCCCAGGACCGCGTTGAGCGGCGGCAGGTAGGTGAGGAGGAGCTGCGCGGCGACGACCAGCGCGACGCCGATGAGCACCGCCCGCGTACCCCGGATGCCGTACCAGGAGAGCGACGGGGCGTGCAGGTAGCGCATGCTGAAGAGCGAGAAGATCTCCATCACCACGATCGTGTTGACGACGATCGTGCGCGCCTCCTCGAGCGGCAGCCCGCGCTCGAGCGCGGAGAAGAACATGCCGAAGGCGAACAGCACGAAAAGCGTGGAGACGAAGCCGATGCGCCAGAGCAGGAGGCCGGAGAGCAGCGGCTCCTTCGGGCTGCGCGGCGGGCGCCGCATCGTGTCCGGCTCGGTCGGCTCGAAGGCGAGCGTGAGGCCGAGGGCGACCGCCGTGATCATGTTGATCCACAGGATCTGCACCGGCGTGACCGGCAGCGTCAGGCCGAACAGGATGGCGGCGATGATGACGAACGCCTCCCCGCCATTGGTCGGCAGCGTCCAGCCGACGACCTTGCGGAGATTGTCGTAGACGGTGCGCCCCTCCCGGACGGCGGCCGCGATCGAGGCGAAATTGTCGTCGGCGAGCACCATGTCCGCCGCTTCCTTGGCGGCTTCCGTGCCCTTCCGGCCCATCGCGACGCCGACATCGGCGCGCTTCAGCGCCGGCGCGTCGTTGACGCCGTCGCCGGTCATGGCGATGACCCGGCCGTCGGCCTGCAGCGCCTGGACGATGCGCAGCTTGTGCTCCGGGCTGGTGCGCGCGAAGACGGTGGTCTCCGCCGCCACGCGCCGCAGTGCCATGTCGTCGATCTCGTCGAGGTCGGCGCCGGTGGTGACGGCGCCGGGGTCGGCGAGCCCGATCTGGCCGGCGATGGCCGCGGCGGTGCGGGCATGGTCGCCGGTGATCATCTTCA
>JAEZEK010000335.1 GCA_023417735.1 Pseudomonadota bacterium
CGCCGGGGCACCGGCCGCCGAGGCCGGGAGCGCCTGCGGCTCCGCGGGCCTTCGCCGGTTCGCCTGCTCGATCGCGGACAGCGCGAAGCGGTCGATTCCCGCCTCATCCAGGGCGAGGTCGACCCCCGCCTCGGCATAGAAGGCGAGCAGCGCCTCGATGGCACGCGTGTCGACCGTCTCGACCATGCGCCTTCCTTGTCACAACAGGAGAAAAGCCGCAAAGCGGATCGTGTCGCGGTCCATACGCCGTCGTCCTTCGCTCGCTCCCCGTGACCGGTGGACAGCCGCCGGGCCGCTCTCTATCCAGACCTTCGTGCG
Source organism: Pseudomonadota bacterium (assembly GCA_023417735.1). Classification (GTDB taxonomy): domain Bacteria; phylum Pseudomonadota; class Alphaproteobacteria; order Rhizobiales; family Afifellaceae; genus Propylenella. The sequence goes on from JAEZEK010000335.1 coordinate 319, forward strand.
ATCAGCGCCGCTGATGCGGGTGAGGAGCCATCATGAGCGACCAGGACGCGCTGCCCGAGCGCGAGAGCATGGAATACGACGTCGTGGTGGTCGGCGCCGGGCCCGCGGGGCTGGCGGCGGCAATCCGGCTCAAGCAGGTCGCGCCGGAACTCTCCGTCGTCGTCCTGGAGAAGGGCTCGGAAGTCGGCGCGCACATCCTCTCCGGCGCGGTCATCGATCCCATCGGCCTCGACCGCCTCCTGCCCGGCTGGCGCAGCGAGGAAACGCCCGTCCGGACGCCGGTGACGGAGGACCGATTCCTCTATCTCGGCCCGTCGGGTGCGGTCCGGCTGCCGAACTTCATGATGCCGCGGCTGATGGACAACCACGGCAATTTCATCGTTTCGCTCGGCAGCGTCTGCCGCTGGCTCGGCGAGAAGGCCGAGGCGCTCGGCGTCGAGATCTATCCGGGCTTCGCGGCGGCCGAGATCCTGACGGACGACCGGGGCCGGGTGATCGGCGTGGCGACCGGCGACATGGGCGTCGGCCGCGACGGCAAGCCGGGACCGAACTACCAGCGCGGCATGGCGCTCTTCGGCAGATACACGCTCGTCGCCGAGGGGGCGCGGGGCTCGCTCGCCAAGGATCTCATCCGCCGCTTCGCCCTCGACGAGGGGCGCGACCCGCCGAAGTTCGGGATCGGCCTGAAGGAGCTCTGGGAAGTCGACCCGGCGCGCCACCGCCGCGGCCTGGTGCAGCACAGCTTCGGCTGGCCGCTCGACCAGCGCACCGGGGGAGGATCGTTCCTCTATCATTTCGAGGAGAACCTGGTTGCCGTCGGGTTCGTCGTCCACCTCAACTACCGCAACCCGCATCTCTCTCCGTTCGAGGAGTTCCAGCGCTTCAAGACCCACGAGGCGATCCGCGACGTCTTCGACGGTGGCCGCCGCCTCTCCTACGGCGCGCGCGCGATCACCGAGGGCGGCTGGCAGAGCGTGCCGCGCACAGTCTTTCCGGGCGGCGCGCTGATCGGCTGCTCGGCCGGCTTCCTCAACGTCCCCCGGATCAAGGGTAGCCACAACGCGATGCTGTCCGGCATCCAGGCGGCCGAGCACGCCGCCGCCGCGATCGCCGAGGGGCGCGCGCATGACGAGCTGACGGGTTTCGAGGCGGGCTGGCGGGACTCGGAGATCGGCCGCGACCTCCGCCGCGTCCGAAACGTCAAGCCGCTCTGGTCGAAGTACGGCACGCTGGGCGGCGTGGTGCTGGGCGGCGTCGACATGTGGGCGAACGAACTCCTCGGGCTCTCGCCCTTCGGCACGCTGAGCCACGGCAAGCCCGACAGCGCGACCCTCGTTCCGGCGGCGCAGGCGAAGCCGATCGAATACCCGAAGCCCGACGGCGTCCTCACCTTCGACCGCCTCTCCTCGGTGTTCCTGTCGAACACCAACCACGAGGAGGATCAGCCGGTGCACCTGCGCGTCGCCGACCCCGTGCTGCAGAAGGCGAGCGAGCACGACGTCTATGCCGGCCCCTCCGCCCGCTACTGCCCGGCCGGCGTCTACGAATGGGTGGAGGAGGGCGGCGAGCCGCGCTTCGTCATCAACGCGCAGAACTGCGTGCACTGCAAGACGTGCGACATCAAGGACCCGAACGGCAACATCACCTGGGTGCCGCCGCAGGGCGGCGAGGGACCGGTTTACCTGAAGATGTGAGGCTGTCGGCGGATCAGCCGCCGGCCGTTCCTGCCCTCGCCGGCACCTGCCAGATCTCCTCGGCATACTGGCGGATCGTGCGGTCGGACGAGAACCAGCCCATGTTCGCCGTGTTGAGCACGCTCGACCTCCACCAGCGGCGCGGATTGCCCCACGCCTCGTCGACGGCGCGCTGCGCGGCGTAATAGCCGTCGAAGTCGGCCGCCACCAGGAAGCGGTCATGGTGCTTCACGATGTCGACCAGGTGTCCGTAACGGTCGCGGTCGCCGGCGGAGAACGCGCCGCCCGCCACCGCCTCGAGCACCTCGGCCAGCATCGGCGAACTGCGGATGTCGTCCATCGCGTCGAGGCCGGTGCGATGACGCTCGGCCACCTCGTGCGCCCTCAGGCCGAAGATGAAGATGTTGTCGTCGCCCACGCGCTCGCGGATCTCGACATTGGCGCCGTCGAGCGTGCCGATCGTGAGCGCGCCGTTGAGGGCGAACTTCATGTTGCCGGTGCCGGACGCCTCCATGCCGGCCGTGGAGATCTGCTCCGAAAGATCGGCGGCGGGGATGATCGTCTCTGCCAGGCTGACATTGTAGTTCGGCAGGAACACCACCTTGAGGAGGTCCCGCACGGCGGGGTCGTCGTTCACCACGGAAGCAACGTCGTGGGCGAGGCGGATGATCGTCTTCGCCTCGTGATAGCTCGCCGCCGCCTTGCCGGCGAAGATCTTCACGCGCGGGTACCAGTTCCGCGTCGGCTGGTTCCTGATCGCGTCGTAAAGGGCGATCGTCTCCAGGATGTTGAGGAGCTGCCGCTTGTACTCGTGGATCCGTTTCACCTGCACGTCGAAGAGGGCGTGCGGGTTGACGCGGACGTCGAGCCGGTCGCGGATGGTCCGGGCGAGCGCGACCTTGTTGGCGAGGCGCACCTCGGAGAGCCGGTCATGGAAGCCGGAATCGCCGGCGAAGGCGGCCACGCGCGCGACCGCTTCGGGATCGTCCATGACGGCATCGCCGCAGGTCTCCCGGAGCAGCGCGGTCAGGCCGGGATTGGCCTGATGGAGCCAGCGCCGGAAGGTGATGCCGTTGGTCTTGTTCACGATGCGCTCGGGGAAGAGCGCGTGCAGGTCGCCGAAGACCGTCTCCTTCATGAGCGCGGTGTGGAGGGCCGACACGCCGTTCACCCGGCGCGAGCCGAGGAAGGCGAGGTGGCCCATCTTCACGCGCCGGCCGTGGTTCTCGTCGATCACGGAGACGGAGGAGAGCAGACGATCGTCCCCCGGGTTCGCCGCGCGCACCGCCTCCAGGTGCTGGGCGTTGATCAGGTAGATGATCTGCATGTGCCGGGGCAGGAGCCGTTCGAAGAGCGGGATCGGCCAGGTGTCGAGCGCCTCCGGCAGCAGCGTGTGGGTGGTGTAGGAGAAGGTCGCCCGCGTGATCTCCCAAGCTTCGTCCCAGGCGAGATGATGGACGTCGAGGAGGAGCCGCATCAGTTCCGCGACCGCGACGCTCGGATGCGTGTCGTTGAGCTGGATGGCGGCTTTCTCCGGGAGCGAGCGGACGTCGCCGTAGATCCGGATGTGCCGCCGGACGAGGTCCTGCAGGGAGGCGGAGACGAAGAAATATTCCTGCCGGAGCCGCAGTTCCTGCCCCGCCGGCGTCGCGTCGCTCGGATAGAGCACCTTCGAAATGGCTTCCGCGCGGACTTGCTCGGTCAGCGCGCCGACATGGTCGCCGCTGTTGAAGCAGTCGAGGCGCAGGGGATCGACGGCGCGGGCCGACCAGAGCCGCAGCGGGTTCACGTGCTCGCCGCGCCAGCCGACCACCGGACTGTCGTAGGCGACCGCTTCGACGGTCTCGGCCGGCTGCCAGAGCGCGCGCGGCGTGCGCTCCGATCCCCCGGCCGCCTGCACCGTTCCGCCGAAGCCGATGTCGTAGATGACTTCCGGCCGCTCGAACTCCCAGGGATTGCCGAACGAGAGCCAGGTTTCCGGGTACTCCTGCTGGACGCCGTTCTTGATCACCTGCCGGAACAGGCCGTGATCGTAGCGGATGCCGTAGCCGCAGGCGGGGACGGCGAGTGTCGCCATGCTCTCGACGAAGCAGGCGGCAAGCCGCCCGAGGCCGCCATTGCCGAGCGCGGCATCCGGCTCGGCCTGGCGCAGCTGGTCGAGGTCCATGCCGAGATCCCCGAGGGCGGCGCGGAAGGCCTCGGTCAGGCCGAGATTGTTGAGGACGTCGCCCAGCATCCGGCCGAGTAGGAACTCGAGCGAGAGGTAATAGACCCGCTTGCTGTTCGCCTTGCGCACCCGCCGGTTGGATTCGATCCAGCGATGCACGATCCGGTCGCGGGCCGCGAGCGAGGCTGCGACGTACCAGTCCCGGGGGCTGGCGGTCGCGGGATTCTTGCCGACCGCGAGCGTGAGCTTGGCGAGAATCGCTTCCTTGAGCGGCTCGATCGCGTCTTCCCGGACCGGCGGGCGGAGCGCGGGCTTGGGAAGGACGATGGTATGCGGACCGATGTCTGCGTCGCGCTTGAGCATGGTGCCAACTCTCGAAGTTCGGATCCCGACAACCCCCGGTGGGGACCATCCGTCGGGATCAATTCCCGTCCTCGTGCCCTGAACCACTGATGAACGCCCTTCACCGGCGCTCTGAACAGTGCTCAAGGGACACAGTCATGGATTTGTTAGGATTGTAAGCGCCCCGGCAGCTCGCCGGATCAACAGGATTCTGTCGTTTGAGTTAAATTGTCCGCGTCCGCCCCGGCGCCGCTTCCTCCCTGGGGCGGCGCCCAGGTGCCGCGGAGATGTCGGCTGCGAGAGCCTCAGGCGTCCTTCTTCAGGCGATACTTCTGCGTGTCCGGATCGTACTCCAGCGTCTCGCTCGGCTTCGCGGTCGACCGGGCCTTATCCACGTCCCGGCCGACACGGCCGATCTCCTTCTTCACAGACTTCCACAGGTACCAGCCGCCGTAGGCGGCGAGACCGAGGACCACGAGCTGCACCACGGCGGGTCCTCCTACAGTCCGAATCGCGAGCGGAGGGCGCGTTCCTCCAGCTCGGCGAGCAGGTGGTCGGCAGCCTGTTCGGCAACGGTGCCGAGGCTCAGGCGGCGCGGGAAGAGCGCGCGCTCGGCGCTCAGGAGCTTCATCCTGACCTTGTCGCCGAACATCTCGCGCAGCACGGTGCGGAGCTCGCCGGTGCGATCGGCGAGGCCCAGCCCGACGGCCGTCTTGCCGGACCAGAACATCCCCGAGAAGATGTCCTCGCTGTGCTTGAGGACGTCGCCGCGGCGGGTCCGGACGATGTCGATGAAATGGTCGTGCACCTCCTCCTGGATCGCCTTGAGGCGGGCAATGTCGTCCGGCTTCTCCGGCTGGAAGGGATCGAGGATCACCTTGGCATGCCCGGCCGTGTAGACGCGGCGCTCGACACCGACCTTCCGCATCGCCTCCACGAAGCCGAATCCGGCCGAGACGACTCCGATCGAACCGACGATCGAGGCGGGATCGACGACGATCTCGTCGCCGGCGCAGGCGATCATGTATCCGCCGGAGGCGCAGACGTCCTCCACGAAGACGATGACGCGCTTGTCCTTTTCCTCCGCCAGGCTCCGGATGCGCTTGTAGATGAGGTGCGACTGGACGGGAGAGCCGCCGGGCGAATCGATGATGAGGGCGACCGCGGGCGCAGCCTTGATGTCGAAGGCCTTCCGGAGGAGACCGGCGGTCGAGGCGAGCGTGAGGCCGGTGCGAAGCCGGGTCACGCGGCCGATCGTGCCGCTGAGGCGCACCACCGGGACGACCGGCGCGTCGCCGCCGGGAAGCATGCGGCGCAGGCTCTGGAACAGCGAATCTGCCACGGTTCTCCCTTTCTTGCTCGCCGGTCTCAACATGGACTTGGCCTGCCGTTTCCGCCAGTCCCGGCCTGTCGCATCAGGCCTGGATCGCGGACCGGCCCCTAAGCACCGCATCGGCCTCGGCCGTCCACGAGCCGTCCGGGTTGTGCAGGACGAGCGCCGGGCACAGCCGGAGCGGCTTGCCGCTCGCCCTGGTGGCGGCGATCAGGACGCGGGTGGCGCAGGCCTCCGGCCGGGGGTGGACCGGTGTCACCGCCACCGCGCCGTAACCTCTTCGAAGCGCCGCGAGGAGGTCTGGAAGCGCTTCCGCGCGGTGGATGACCAAGAGCCGTCCGCGCGGCTTGAGAAGGCCCGAAGCGGTCCGGATCCAGGCCTCGAGCTCGCCCGCCGCGGCCACGTGCGCGCTGCGGCGGCGTTCGACGGGCGAGGCGCGGACCGTGCCTTCCAGCGCGAAGGGCGGGTTCATGAGCACGAAGTCCGCGCTCGAATCATCGAGGCCGACGTGCTCCCGCTCCGGGCGGCGGGCGGTGACGTCGGCACCGACCACCGTCACCCGCGAAGCAAAGAAGCCGTTCTGCGGGAGCTGGAGCGCCCTGCGCGCGAGGGCGACTAGCCCCTCGTCCCGTTCCACGGCCACGACCGAGAGGGCGGGCGCACGTGCCGCGACGGAGAAGGCGGCGGCGCCCGCGCCCGCCCCGAGCTCGATCGCCATTCCGGCCGCGTCCGAGGGCACGAGAGCCTGAAGGAGCGCGGCGTCGAGGCCGGCCCGGTGGCCGCGCGCCGCCTGGAGGAGCCTGACCGCGCCGCCGAGAAAGTCGTCCTCGGTGGCCGCGGGTTCGCCTTCGGCGCTCATCGCGGCGCGTCGGGGAGTTCCGAGGTGAGCCCCGCCTCCTCGAGCAGCCGGCGGGCTGCCGCGAGGTGCCGGCTCGGCACCAGGATGCGGCGCGGCAGGATGCCGATCGACCCCTCGATCACGCTCATGTTGAGGTCGGCGAGGGTATGGACGATGCCGGCCTCCTTGAGGAGGGCGTCCACGTAGGACAGAAGGACGGGGTCGTTGCTGCGCAGGAGCTCGTTCACGCGGCGAACCGTAACGGCAATCCGCGCGCGCGCGAAGCGGTCGCGCATGGCGCGCGCGGCCTGCGAGGCTTTATGTCCTACCCCATAGGCTTTATGGGCAACGGGGCCGGCCATAATTCTCGACCGGAAGGAGTATGCCGTGGGCGTCGTGTTACCCTTCGATGACAGCCACCCGAAAGGCGATTCGATCGAGCCGCTCGTCCGGGTGACGGCTGCCGGCATGGAGCGGGTGAACCAGGTGATCCTGGAGAGGACCGGCTCGCAGGTGGCGCTCATCCCGGAGGTGGCCCGCTATCTGATCGATTCCGGCGGCAAGCGCCTGCGCCCGATGGTGACGCTCGCGGCGGCGCTCGCATGCGGCTATCGCGGGAGCGGCGACGTGAAGCTCGCCGCGAGCGTGGAGTTCATGCACACCGCCACGCTCTTCCACGACGACGTCGTGGACGAGAGCGATACCCGGCGCGGCAAGCGCACGGCCCGGCTCGTCTGGGGCAACCAGGAGAGCGTGCTCGTCGGCGATTTCCTGCTCGGCCAGGCGTTCCGCATGATGGTGGAGGTCGGCTCGCTGGAGGCGCTCGACGTCCTGGCGGTGGCGGCGGCGACCATCGCCGAAGGCGAGGTGATGCAGCTCGGCACCGCCAAGAACACCGAGACGACCGAGGACGAGTACATCGACGTCATTCGCGCCAAGACGGCGGCGCTGTTCTCGGCCGCGGCGGAGGTCGGGCCCATCATCGCCGGCGCCGACAAGGCGACACGCGCCGCGTTCCGGTCCTACGGCAACAATCTCGGCATCGCGTTCCAGCTGATCGACGACGTGCTGGACTATGGCGGCGCCTCGGCCACTCTCGGCAAGGATGTCGGCGACGATTTCCGCGAGGGCAAGGTGACGCTGCCGGTGGTGCTCGCCTATCGCCGCGGCACCGACGAGGATCGCGCGTTCTGGCGCGAGGGGCTCGTCGAGGGGGCGACGTCCGAATCCGCCCTGCACAAGGCGATCAGCCTGCTGTCACGGACCGACGCGCTCGCCGACACGGTCGAGCGCGCCCGTCATTACGCGGCGCGCGCAATCGACGCGCTCGCGCCGCTGCCGGCGAGCCCCGCCAAGGCGGCGCTCCTGGAGGCCGTCGCCTTCTCGATCAGGCGCGCGTCCTGACCCGCGGCCGTAGGCGCGATTGCTCCGCTCGCCCGACGGGGGTATTCCGAAGGCAAGCCAAGCAACGGAGCGCAGCATGAAGGCGCACAGGATTCACGCCGGAGCGCGCCGGCTCGCACTGTCGGCACTGCTGGCGGCAGGGCTCGCGCAGCCCGCGTTCGCCGCGGCCAATCCGACCGGGGGCGCGTCCCTGAACAGCCTCTCGGGCATCTACCTGGCGGCCCGCGTCGCCGATTCGCAGAAGGACATCAAGGGCGGCGCCGCCTTCTACCGTGAGGCCTATGCGCGCGATCCCTCCAACCTGTTCCTGCTCGAGCGCGCCATGGTGCTCACGGCCGCCGACGGGCAGGTCAAGGAGGCGCTCCGGCTCGCAAAGGACCTGGCGGCAAAGGCACCCGACAGCCTGGCGGCGCGCCTGATCCTGGCCGTCGAGCAGATCCGGGGGAAGCGCTACGCGGAAGCGATGGGCGAGCTCGCGAAGAGCAGCAAGGGCGCTCTCGCAGACCTGACAAACGCGTTGCTGCGCGCCTGGTCACAGTTCGGGAGGGGCGAGGTCGATCAGGCGCTCGCCACCATCCGCGAGGTCGAGGGCGAGGAGTGGTACCGCCCCTTCAAGCTGCTCCACACCGGCTATATCGCAACGCTTGCGGGACGCACCGAGGAGGCCCTGGAAGCACTGCGGGTCGCTCAGGAGTCCGACCGCGGCGCGGTCCGGATCACCGAAGCCTACGCGCGTGCGCTCTCCCGCGCCGGGCGGAAGGTCGAGGCCGAGGCGATCCTCGGCGAGTTCCTCGACCGCTTTCCCGACAATGCGCTCGCGACGCAGGCTCTCGCCGATCTGAAGGCAGGGAAGACGCTCGCGCCGGCGGTGACGAGCCCGGTGGAAGGCGCGGCGGAAGCGCTCGGCGGCCTTGGCGCCGCCATTGGTCAGGAGGGCGGCCTCGAGCTTTCGGTGCTCTATCTGCGCCTCGCGCTCCACCTTGCGCCGAACGGCGCCGGCGGGCTTGCCGCGCTGTCGCTCGGCAACATCCTCGATTCCGGCGGCCAGAGCGAGGCGGCGATCGAGGTGCTGGAAGCCATCGATCCCAAGGCGCCGTTCCGGGCCCTGGCGCTTCTCCGCGCCGCCATGGCGCTCGACCGCCTCGATCGTACGGACGAGGCGGAGAAGGCGTTCAAGGAGTCGATCCAGCGCAACCCGAAGGATCTGCAGTCGCACATCGCGTACGGCAACATGCTGCGCGGCCGGGAACGCTTCGCCGAGGCCGCTGCCGCCTATTCGCGCGCGATGGACCTGATGACGAACCCGGCGCGCGGCGACTGGACCGTCTATTACTTCCGCGGCATCGCCTACGAGCGGACCAAGCAATGGCCGAAGGCCGAGGCCGACTTCCGGCGTGCGCTCGAGCTCTTCCCGGACCAGCCGCTCGGTCTGAACTATCTCGGCTATTCCTGGGTCGACATGGGCGTCAACCTCGAGGAGGGGCTCGACCTCGTCCGAAAGGCGGTGGAGCTCCGCCCGAACGACGGCTACATCGTCGACAGCCTCGGCTGGGCCTACTACCGGCTGGGCCGCTTCGACGACGCGGTCACGGAGCTCGAGCGCGCCGTCGCGCTGATGCCGCACGATCCCGTCATCAATGATCACCTCGGCGATGCGTACTGGCAGGTCGGGCGCACGCTGGAGGCGCAGTTCCAGTGGCGGCACGCCCGCGACCTCGGGGCGAAGGAGCCCGAGCTGCCGATCATCCTGAAGAAGATCGCGGAGGGCCGCCTTGTCGAGAAGGCCGCTGAGGCGGAGCCGATGGTGCAGGAGGCGGCCCTAAACCAGACCTCGACGGACGCTCAGCGGGAGGAACGCCTGCACGTCGTGCAGCGCGGGGAGTCGCTCTGGGACATTGCGGCGAAGTATCTCGGCAGCGGCAGCCGCTATCCGCAGATCCTAGACGCCAACCGCGACCAACTGCCGAGCGCGGCTGCGCTCCGTCCCGGCATGCGCCTGCGCCTGCCCACGCAGTGACCGGCCGTTGAAGGGCGAATCGGGGCCGGAGCGCATCCGCCTGGCGCCGGCCAAGGTGAACCTGGCGCTCCACGTCACGGCCCGGCGACCGGACGGCTATCACGAGCTGGATACGCTCGTCGTGTTCGGCGACGAAGGCGACCGCCTCGCCGTCGAAGCGGACGCGCGGCTCTCGATCGCGGTCACGGGGCCTTTTGCCGGGCATGTGCCGGTCGGGCCTGACAATCTGGTTCTGCGCGCCGCCGAGGCGATCGCCGCGGCAGCAGGACGGCGGCCCGGCGCGGCCATCCGGCTGGAGAAGCGGCTCCCGGCCGGAGCAGGCTTCGGCGGCGGATCGGCCGACGCCGCCGCGGCGCTCCTCGCCTTGAACGACCTCTGGGCGCTCGACTTCCCGCCGTCGCGGCTGGCCGAGATCGGCAGGGAGATCGGTGCGGACCTTCCGATGTGCCTGCACGGCAGCGCGCTGCGGGCAGGCGGCGTCGGCGAACGGATCGAGCCGGTCGAAGGCCTGCCGCCGCTCCCTCTGGTCCTCGTCTGGCCCGGGCGGCCCGTGGCGACGGGACCGGTGTTTCAAGCACTGCCGCAGGAGGAGCGCGGCGGCCTGTCCGACCTGCCGAAGCGTGCGGGATCGCCCTCGGACGTCTCGAGTTGGCTGGTCGCCGCCCGCAACGATCTCGAACGGCCGGCACTCGCGACCGAGCCGGCGATCGGCGACGCGCTCGGCCTGCTGCGCGCCGACGGCGCCTGCCTGCTGGCGCGCATGTCGGGCTCGGGCTCGGGCTGCTTCGGGCTCTATGCCGGCTGGAGCGATGCCGCGGCTGCGGCCGAGCGGATCGGCGGCGCGCGCCC
>JAEZEK010000376.1 GCA_023417735.1 Pseudomonadota bacterium
GCTCACGGGATCGACGCCGCGGCGGATCGCGCTGCCCATCATCATGATCGGCGCGGCGCTGCTCATGATGGCTTTCGGCTTCGTCCCCGCCATGCTGGTGATGTTCATGGCGCTCCTCGTCGTCGCCATGCACGATCCGTGGACGCCGAAGCGGGTCGTGCTGTTCGCCGGCGCCGGCCTCCTCATCGTCATCGGCTTCTACGCCCTCTTCCGGCACGTGCTGATGGTGCCGCTGCCGGCCACCAAGCTCTTCTGATCCCTGGAGAACTCATTGCCCGATATCGTCGTCTCCGAATTCATGGAGGAGGGCGCCGTCGCCGACCTCGCGGCGCGCTTCGACACGCTCTACGACCCGGCCCTCGTCGATGACCCGGCGGCGCTCGCGGAGGCCGTACGGCAGGCGCGCGCCCTCGTCGTGCGCAACCGGACGCAGGTGCGCGGCGCGCTGCTCGAGGCCGGCGCGCGGCTCGAATGCATCGGCCGGCTCGGCGTCGGGCTCGACAACATCGACATGGCGGCCTGCGGGGCGCGCGGCATCGCCGTCTACCCCGCCTCCGGTGCCAACGACCTGTCGGTCGCCGAGTACGTGATCACCGCGGCGCTCGTGCTCCTGCGCGGCGCCTGGTTCGCGACGCCCGCGATGATCGCCGGCGGCTGGCCGCGCGAGCGTCTGATTGACGGCCGCGAGGCGAGCGGCAAGGTGCTCGGCCTCGTCGGCTACGGCTCGATCGCGCGAGAGACGGCGACCCGCGCCGCCGCCCTCGGCATGAGCGTGATCGCCTACGACCCGTTCCTCCCCGAGGGCGATCCGGCGTGGCGGAGCGCCGGCCGGCGCGACCTCGACGCGCTCCTTCGGGAGGCCGACGTCGTCAGCCTCCACGTCCCCCTGACGGAGGGCACCCGGCGCATGATCGACGGCGCCGCGCTCGCCCGCATGAAGCCCGATGCGATCCTGATCAACGCGGCGCGCGGCGGGGTGGTCGACGAGGCGGCCGTCGCGACGGCGCTGAAGGCCGGCCGGCTCGGCGGCGCCGCGCTCGACGTTTTCGAGGGCGAGCCGCTCAAGGCCGACGCCGCCGCCCGCTTCGCGGACGTCCCGAACCTCATCCTCACGCCGCACATCGCCGGCCTCACGGCCGAATCGAACGTGCGCGTGTCGAGCCTCACCGCCGCCAACGTGCTGCGCCATCTGGAACGTCGCTCATGACCGACACGACCATCTCGCTCGACGACGCGCGCGCGCTCGGCGCCGACGCCCTGCAGCGCTCCCGCACGGCGCCCGGCAACGCGATGGCCGTCGCGAAGGCCCTCGTCCGGGCCGAGGCGAGCGGCCAGTCCGGGCACGGGCTGCGCCGCGTCGCGAGCTATGCCGCGCAGTCGAAGTCCGGCAAGGTGGACGGCTTCGCCGAGGCGCGCACGACGCGGACCGCCCCAAGCGTGCTCATGATCGACGCCGCGAACGGCTTCGCCTATCCGGCGCTCGACCGCGCCGTCGCCGAGCTTCCGGCGATCGCGCGCGAGCAGGGCATCGCGCTCGCCGGCATCCACCGCTCGCATCATTCGGGCGTGATGGGGCTCGTCGCGGAGGACTTCGCCGAGGCGGGGCTCGTCGCCCTCGTCTTCGCCAACACGCCCTCGGCCATGGCGCCCTTCGGCGGCAGGACCGCGCTCTTCGGGACCAACCCGATCGCCTTCGCCGCGCCCTGCGCGGGGCGGCCGCCGGTCGTCATCGACCTGTCGCTCTCCAAGGTGGCGCGCGGGAAGGTTATGGCCGCGAAGCAGAAGGGCGAGCCGATCCCTGAGGGCTGGTGCCTCGACAGCGAGGGCCGCCCGACGACCGATCCCGCCGCCGGTCTCGCCGGCACGATGGTCCCGCTCGGAGATGCCAAGGGCACCGCGCTCGCGCTGATGATCGAGATGCTCGCCGCCGGCCTCGTCGGCGCCAACTATGCCTACGAGGCGACCTCCTTCTTCGACGCCGAGGGCGCACCGCCGGGCGTCGGCCAGACCATCATCGCGATCGATCCGGCGCGGGTCGGGGGCGAGGGGGCCGCATCCCGCTTCGGCGAGATCGCCGCCCGCATCGAGGCCGACGGCGCCCGCGTGCCCGGGGCGAGGGGGCGCCGGCTGCGCGAGGGCGCCGAAGCCGGGGGCCTGCGCATCGACGACGCGGTGCTGCAGGAGATCCGGTCGATCGGCTGACGGAGCGGCCGCCGGCCGTGCCGGCAATCGTCCCGCGGGGTGAAAGGACCCTTTCGCCTCGATTTTGACTTGCCGGCATCGCCCGGTCGGAATAGAACTGTGCAATCGTTCGCATAGATGCTGGCCGCGAAGAGCCGCACGCGAACCGGTCGGGGAAGGGAGGGCGCGCGCATGACCCGAACGGGGTCCGAGGACATTGCTGCGATCGAGGCCGAGAACGCGAGCAAGCTCTTCCTGGACGGCGCCGTGGTGGCGTTCAGGCGGCTCAACATCGGCGTCAAGGCACAGGAGATCCTGTGCGTCGTGGGCCCGAGCGGCTGCGGCAAGACGACCTTCCTGCGCTGCATCGCCGGCCTGACCGACGTCTCGGAGGGCAGGCTGCTCGTCCACGGCAAGCCGGTTTCCGGGCCGCCGGACGGCGTCGCCATGGTGTTCCAGCATTTCGGGCTGCTGCCCTGGAAGACCGTCTACCACAACGCCGCCTTCGGGCTCGAAATGGCGGGCGTGGCGCAGTCGACCGTCCGCGAGCGCGTGCGGCACTATCTGCACCTCGCCGGCCTGCACGGCTTCGAGGACCATTATCCCTACCAGCTCTCCGGCGGCATGCAGCAGCGCGTGGGCCTGGTCCGCGCGCTCGCCATGAACCCGTCAGTGCTCCTGATGGACGAGCCGTTCGCCGCGCTCGACGCGCAGACGCGCGAGGTCCTGCAGGAGGAGCTCCTCAGCCTCATGCAGCGGCCGGAGGAGCGCAAGACCATGGTCTTCATCACCCATTCGATCGATGAGGCGATCCTCCTCGGCGACCGCATCGCGGTGATGTCCGCCCGGCCCGGGCGCATCAAGGAGATCATCGACGTCCCGTTCCCGACGCCGCGCGACGTCAACGCCATCCGCGCCGATCCCCGCTTCGCCGAGATCCGTGCGCACATCTGGAACGAGCTGCGCCCGCAGCGCAGCACTCGCAGCGATATGGAGGCGGCCGCCTGATGTCCACGATCCCGACAGCCGCCGTCGCCCCGCCGGACGTCGCCGATTACGGCGAAGACCAGATCCGGGCCCGCAAGGCGGCCGCCGACCGGCGCCGCCGCGACGGCATCCGGGCCCTGGTGATCCGGCTCACCTCGCTCGCCGTCTTCCTGGGCCTGTGGCAGATCGCCGGCTCGCAGATCGATCCGATCCTCTTCACCACCCCGGTGAAGGTCTTCCATGCGGCCGTCCGCATGATCGGCAGCGGGGAGCTCTGGCACTATCTCTGGCCGAGCCTGGTCGTCCTGTTCTACGGGCTGGCGAGCGCCTGCATCGCCGGCATCGGCATCGGGCTGCTCCTCGCCCGGTACCGGACGGCGGACCTCGCCTTCGACATGTACATCACCTTCCTCTACTCGACGCCGATGGTGGCGCTCGTGCCGCTGATCGTGCTGTGGGCCGGCTACGACACCACGGCGAAGACCGTGATCCTGTTCCTGTTCGCGTTCTTCCCGATGGTGATCAACACCTATCAGGGCGTGAAGAACGTCGATCCGAAGCTGCTCGAGGTCGGCAAGGCGTTCCGCTGCTCGGAAGGGCAGATGTGGCGGCACATCATCATCCCGGCGTCGCTGCCCTTCATCGTCACGGGGCTGCGGCTCGCCGTCGGCCGCGGCCTGATCGGCATGGTGATCGCCGATCTCTACACCGCGATCTCCGGCATCGGCTACCTCATCCAGCGCGCGGCGACGACCTACAAGGTCGACACGATGTTCGTGCCGATCGTCGCGCTCGGCATCCTCGGCGTCACTCTCACGGCGCTCCTGCGCGTGTTGGAGAAGCGGGTCGCCCCCTGGACCGCCGCCCGCGAACGGGACTGAGCTTTTTCGACAGCCCGGCTGAAGCCGGGCGTCATGGGAGGGAAGGGAAATGTCGATCTCAAGGTATGGACTGAAGGTTCTGCTGGCCTCGGGCATCGCCCTGGCGGGCGCCGCCGGCGCGGCGGAGGCCCAGCAGAAGCAGTGCAGCGAGATGCGGCCGCTGAAGATCGGCGTGGCCGTGGTGCCGCCGAACGTCGTCCACACGACGCCTTACGTGGCGCGCGACCTCGGCCTGTTCGAGAAGCACTGCATCGCGCCGGAGATCATCGCCTTCGAGGGCGGCGCCTCGGCGGCACTGTCCGCCGCGCTTCAGCAGGGCGCGATCATCGGCAACGTCACCGACATCATGGTCGGCAACGGCATGAAGGCGCATCAGCTCTGGGGCTTCGCGCCGCGCCTGCCGCAATCCTACACGGTGAGCGCCGAGGTGGAGACCGCGGCCGACCTCAAGGGCAAGCGGCTGTCCGCGGCCGGCGGCGGCGTCGGCGGGTTCAACTGGCGCATGGGCCGCACCATGCTGGCCGAGGCGGGATTGACGGTCGACGACGCTGTCTGGGTGTCGCAGGGCCTGGCGGGCCGGCTGCCCGGCCTGCTGACCGGGCAGCTCGACGGCGTCTCGCTCCATCCGGAGGACGTCTACATCGCCCAAAAGGAGAAGCCGGACGTTCGCGTCCTCGCCGTGCTGGCGGAGAAGATGCCGAACTACGTCTTCAACATGTACGGCGCGGCCGACAGCTTCGTGGCGCGCGACCGGGAGCTCCTCGTCGATGCGATGGCCGCCATGATCGAGGCGAACCGCGCGATGTACCAGGAGCGTGAGAAGGTCGTGCCGATCGTCGCCAAGGAAACCGAGAAGCCCGAGGACGCGGTCAACTACGCGCTCGACGTGCTGACCAAGAACTGCGTGTGGGCGGTCAACACCGGGTTCGACCGCGAGCGCACGGAATGGTCCGCGAATTTCGGCGTGGAGATCGGCGACATCCCGGCCGAATCCAAGCCGTCCTTCGAGCAGATCGTCGACGAATCGGTCGCCAAGGAAGCGGTCGAGCGCGCCGGCGGCGAGACCGAGATCAACGGCTGCAAGCTCTGATCCGATGAACGTCGCACCCCCTCGCGCGGGCTCCTCCCTTTCCTGGGAGGAGCTTCGCACCCGCCTGGACCACGGTCCGTCCTTCAACGGCATGCGCGGCACGCCCTATTACCGGGAAGCGGTCTACGAGCACTTCTCCAAGGAGGAATACCAGCGCCGCCACAATGCGCTCCGCGCCAAGATGCAGGAGCTGAACCTCGACGTGGCGATCTGCCCCGGCGGGCCCAGCCACTGGAGCTTCGGCGGCGGCATGATCTGGCTGTCCGGCCATTGGGAATGGCACGCGCTCGCCAATTACGTCGTGTTCCCGCGCGAAGGCGAGCCGACGCTTGTCTATTCGATGGGCGGCACGCATTGCGAGGCGGTGCGGCGCGAGACCGCCGGCGCCCTCAGCGACGTCCGGCCGAGCCGCAACGGCCAGTTCGGCGTGGTCATGGCCGAGCGCATCCGCGAGCTCGGCTACGAGAAGGGCCGGATCGGGCTCCTCGAGATCGACCCGCGGCACGGCGACTACCTGCCGGTCAACCAGTACGAGGCGCTGAGGAAGGCGCTGCCGGAGGCGGATCTCGTCTTCACCAAGGGCATCATGCACGAGCTGCTCTCGGTGCACAGCGCCGAGGAGCTCGATTGCGTGCGCCATGCCGGCCGGCTCTGCACCAACGCCATGCAGGCCATCGTGGACCGGCTGAAGCCGGGCGTGACCGAGTACCAGCTCCGCGCCGCCGCCGGCGCGGCGATCCTGGAAGGCAACGGCGACATCGACTTCCTGATCATCGGCTCGACGCCGATGTCGGACCCGGCCCAGGTGTTCGGCAATCCGCGCCCCTCGTCGCGGGTGATCCAGGAGGGCGACATGATCCTCATGGAGCTTGCCGCCGGCTATCGCGGCTACAGCGCCCAGATCGGGCAGCCGATCTGCCTCGGCGAGCCGCCGGCCCGCCTGCGCCAGTTCTGGGACGAGATCGCAAAGCCCGGCTACGAGCGGATGATCGCGGCGATCGGCCCGGGCAAGCCGGTCGACGACCTCAGGATCGCCGGCCAGTTCTTCCGCGAGAAGGGCGTCCAGTCGCGGCCGATCCACGTCCACGGCATCGACTTCGTCTCGGACGGGCCGCACGTCTTCCAGGACCACATCGACGTCGAGCCGTTCGAGGAGGTGATGAAGCCCGGCATGGTGCTGATGCCCGAGCCGAACCCGATCAGCGCCGACGGCATGTTCGGCATGTTCGTCGGCCACACCTTCATCGTCACCGAGACGGGCAAGGAATGCGTCGACGACTGGCCGCTGGAGCTGACGGTGGTCCGCCCCTGACCGAACGGCGGCCCCGCTCCCCCCTGGGCCGCCGTTCCGAACCTGCCGAGCGCGACGGCGCGGGTCATCCTCGACCCCCGCCGCCGCGCTCCCGCGCAAGAAGAGCCCA
>JAEZEK010000413.1 GCA_023417735.1 Pseudomonadota bacterium
GTCGCGGCGCGGCGTGCCCGGCGCGCTCCGGTTCGCCCGAGCGCTCGCTTCGCCGCCGCGGGCCAGCCTCGCCGTCTGCGGGTCGAGCGCTGCGATGGCGTGGAACTGGCTGAGGAAGACCTCGCCGGTCAGATCGTGCAGGAAGTGGCTGCGCTGCAGCCGGTCCATGACGGGACCCTTCACCTCCGAGAGGTAGAAGGCGACGCCGAGATCCTTGAGGCGCTGGTTGATCGCCTCCAGGCTCTCCAGGGCGCTCGCGTCGATCTCGTTCACCGCGGTGCACATGAGGACGATGTGCTTCAGCTCCGGCCGCTCGGCGACGAGGTCGTAGAGCTTGTCCTCGAGATAGCGCGCATTGGCGAAGTAGAGGCTCTCGTCGACGCGCACGCTCAGGATCGCGTCGCTCGTCACCACCTCGTGCCGGAGCACGTTGCGGAAGTGCTCGGTGCCCGGGACGAGGCCGACGACGGCCATGTGCGGGCGGCTGCTGCGGTAGAGGAAGAGCAGGATCGACAGCGCGACGCCGGCCGTCACGCCCGCTTCGACGCCGACGAGCAGCGTCACGAGGATCGTCGCCGCGACGGCCGTGAAGTCCGCCTTCGCATAGGTCCATGTGCGGGCGAGCACGGAGAAGTCGACGAGCGACAGCACGGCGACGATGATCGTGGCGGCAAGCGTCGCCTGGGGCAGGAAGTACAGCGCCGGAGTCAGGAACAGGGTGGCGAGCGCGATGCCGACCGCGGTGTAGGCGCCGGCGGCCGGAGTCTCCGCGCCGGCATCGTAGTTCACGACGGAGCGGGCGAACCCGCCCGTAACGGGATAGCCGCCGGAGACGCCCGAGGCGATGTTCGATGCGCCGAGGGCGATCAGCTCCTGGTCCGGGTCGATGCGCTGCCGGCGCTTGGCGGCGAGCGTCTGCGCGACCGACACCGATTCCACGAAGCCGATCACGCTGATGAGCGCCGCCGACCCGGCGAGCGAGATCCAGAGGTCCGGGTCGAGCGAGGGCATGGTCGGGCTCGGCAGTCCGCTCGGCACGTTCCCGACGAGCCGGACGCCCATCCCGGCGAGCCCGAGGCTCCACGCGGCGAGCGTGGTGGCCGCCACCGCGACGACCGGACCGGCCTTGGTGGCGACGTCCGCAAGGCGTGGCGAAAGGCCGAGGCGGACGAGGAGCGGCTTCATGCCCTTGCGGACCCAGAACAGGAAGGCGAGGGCGGAGACGCCGACGGCGACGGTCGGCAGGTTGACCGAGCTGATCGAGGACGCGAGCGACAGGGCGATCTCGGGCAGCGTCTCGCCGGAGGCGCTGACGCCGAGGATGTGCTTCAGCTGGCTCGCGGCGATGATGATGCCGGAAGCGGTGATGAAGCCGGCGATCACCGGATGGCTCAGGAAGTTGGCGAGGAAGCCCAGCCGGAGCAGGCCCATTCCCGTGAGGATCAGTCCGGACAGCAGGGCGAGCACGATCGCCGCCCCGAGGTATTCGGGGCTGCCCTGCGCCGCCACCTTGCCCACCGCCGCCGCCGTCATCAGCGAGACCACGGCGACCGGGCCGACGGCGAGCGTCCGGCTCGTCCCGAAGAGCGCGTAGGCGACGAGCGGCAGGATGCTCGCATAGAGGCCGATCTCGGGCGGCAGCCCGGCGAGCAGCGCATAGGCGAGCGATTGCGGGATCAGCATGATCGTGACGATCACCGCCGCGACCATGTCGTTGGTGAGGACGTGCCGGTCGTAGCCGCGCGCCCAGCCGAGGATCGGCAGGTAGCGCTGCAGACCCTTGCCTTTCGGCGTGGACGTCCCGGCCGTGCGCGGCGGGGCCGCCTCGGGCGAGCCATTCATTGCGATGCTCCAGTGCGATGGACTGCCCGGGCCGGCCGGGCATCCGGGCTCACATGCCGAGCCGTTCGGGCCGGGCGAGGTATTCCCGCCCCTTCAGCATGGCCTGCCAGTAGATCGGCGGCAGGATGCGCTCCTTGAGGTACCAGGCGAGCCGGCTCGGCTTGGTCCCGTCGATCACCCAGTTCGGGAAGGTCGGCAGCAGCTTGCCGCCGTAGCCGAACTCGGCGAGCACGATCTTTCCGCGCTCCACCGTCAGCGGGCACGAGCCGTAGCCGTCATAGCCGGCCGGGTGCGCGACCTTGCCCATGTCGAAGAGCACGTTCTCGGCGACCACCGGCGCCTGCTTGCGCGCCGCCGCGGCGGTCTTGGCGTTGGGCATGCCGCCGACGTCGCCGAGCGCGTAGACGTTGGCGTAGCGCTTGTGGCGGAGGCTCGCGGGGTCGACGTCGACCCATCCGGCAGCGTCGGCGAGCGGGCTCACGCGGATGAAGTCGGGCGCCTTCTGCGGCGGGCAGACATGGATCATGTCGAACCGCTTCTCGACCGTCTCCTCGCCCTCCGGCGTCGCCTTCCGGAACCAGGCCGTCCTCGACGGGCCGTCGATCCGGACGAGGTCGTGCCCGAAGCGCAGGTCGATGTCGTAGGCCTTCACGTACTCCATGAGGGCGGGGACGTATTCCTTCACCCCGAAGAGCGCCGCGCCGGCATTCAGGAACTCGATCTCGATGTTCTTCAGCACGCCGGTGCGCCGCCAGTGATCGGCGGAGAGGTACATGACCTTCTGCGGCGCCCCGGCGCACTTGATCGGCATGGGCGGCTGGGTGAACAGCGCGCGGCCGGACTTCAGCTCCTGCACGAGCTTCCAGGTGTAGGGCGCGAGATCGTAGCGGTAGTTCGAGGTCACGCCGTTCCGGCCGAGCGTCTCCGGGAGGCCCTCGATCGCGTCCCAGTCGACCTTCAGGCCGGGGGCGACGATGAGGTGCTCGTATCGCACGACCCGGCAGCCTTCCACGATCAGGGCATTGGCGTCCGGCTCGAAGGCGACGACGGCCTCGTTGATCCAGGTGACGCCGGCCGGCAGCACGTCGGCCATGTCGCGCCGGGTCTCCTCCGGGCGGAACACGCCGCCGCCGACCAGCGTCCAGCCGGGCTGATAATAATGCACGGTCGACGGGTCGATGAGCGCGATATCGAGGCTGTCGTCGCGATGGAGGAGGCTCGCGGCCACTGCGATGCCGGCCGCGCCGCCGCCGACGATCACGATCTGGTGGCTGCTCTCCGCCATATCGGTCGGCACGCGGCCGAGATTGGCGATGCGCCGGACGGCGCCGCTCATGTCGTAGCCGGCGGCCCTCGCTCGGGCGAGGATGTCGGGCACGGGGCGCTTGCCGGCCTGCGACAGCGACCAGAGGGTGGCGGAACGCGTGCCCGTGCGGCAATAGGCGATCACCGGCTTCGGCAGTTCGGCCATGGCCTTATCGAACTCGGCGACGTTCTCGTCCGACACCTTGCCGGGGACCACAGGCAGGTAGCGGGCCTCGAGGCCGTTGGCCTCGGCCGCGCGGCGGATTTCCTCGAAGGTCGGCTGGTCTGCGCCCTCGCCGTCCGGGCGGTTCACGACGACCGAACGGAAACCGGCGGCCGCGATCTCGGCCATGTCGGCGGGCTCGAGCTGCGGCCGGACCGCGATCTCGTCGGTGATGAACTTGTGCTCCATGGATTCCTCCTCAGGCGCGCTCGGCGGAGAGCGAGCCGCTCGTGATTGACCGGGTCGGGACCTGACGGGCGAGCCACATGCCGGCCAGCATGGCCGGGACGAAGACGAGGGTGCCGGTCGCGGCGAGCGGCAGCGCCGTGAGCGCCGGACCGGGGCAGAAGCCCCCGAGGCCCCAGCCGAGGCCGAACATAGCGGCGCCGGCGAGCAGCCGCGGGTCGAGATCCTGCCGGGTCGGCAGCTCGAACCGGCTCCCGAGCAGCGGCACCTGGCGGGTCCAGGTGAGCCGGTAGCCCACGAAGGCGACGAGCACCGCGCCGCCCATCACGAAGGCGAGGCTCGGGTCCCAGGTGCCGAACAGGTCGAGGAAGTTCAGCACCTTCGCCGGGTTCGCCATGCCCGAGACGACGAGCCCGAGGCCGAACAGCAGGCCGGTGACGTAGCCGATGGCATTGCGCATGGATCAGGCCCCGATCAGGTGGCGCGTCACGAACACGGTCGCGATCGCGGTTGCCATGAAGGTGAGGGTGGCGGCGATTGAGCGGATCGAGAGGCGCGACATGCCGCACACGCCGTGGCCGCTGGTGCAGCCATTGCCGAGCACCGACCCGAAGCCGACGAGGAGCCCGGCGATCCCCATCAGAACGTAGTTGGTCGAGACCGCCTGCTCGACCGGAGTCCCGGTTGCGAACTGCGCCAGGAGCGGGGCGGAGAAGATGCCGAGGATGAAGGCGATGCGCCATCCCCGGTCCTCCGCCAGGGGAGGAAGCAGACGGCTGACGATGCCGCTGATGCCGGCGATCCGGCCCATGAAGAGCATGAGCAGGACGGCCGAAAGGCCGATCAGCATGCCCCCTAGGGTGGAGGCGACGGGTGTGAATTCGGTCATTGTCGTTCCGGATCGTTGTTCGTCGGGCGGAAGAGGTC
>JAEZEK010000439.1 GCA_023417735.1 Pseudomonadota bacterium
CCTTGCGGTCCTGCTCCAGCGCCCTCCACGCCTCTTCCGGAGTGACATCGCCGGCATAGGATGCAACAGCCATCGCGCAATAATCTCCCATTGCTGCCGAATGGAACCCGGCAACAGACTACTCAACCACCAGTATGAGCAAAGCGACAGCCACAAGAGGCAAGTCGCCGGTGTCAGTCCCCCGCGGAGATCCTGGAGAGAAACTCCAACCTGCCTGAGAGACAAGACGCCCGGACTTCGCCGCGCCGGAAACCGATCTTCATGTCGACTTCCAGCCCCCCGTTTCGTGTTGTTCTGGCAGGTCGCCTCCGACACCCGCAACATAGCAAAGCGCGCGGCAGGGGCAACTCCTTGACAGCCCGGATCGGGTCGCCCGGCGGCATGACCGCGGACCGCGGGCTTCAGACAATTGGACCGTTTCGGTGCAAACCATTGTGAGTCCGCGACTCGCGACCGGACCCGGGGCTGCGAGCATGACCGAAGCGCCACGCGCTAAATTTTTATAGGCACGGGGATTGACTCGCCACCATTGCCACAAAGTTGCGCCCCACCCCTTCACGACGCGGGTAAGGCGTTGACGCAACGGGGAAAACTCTGTCGCGAAACTGCAAACAGACTCCGCCATTAGGAAACGCTTAACGGGGCCGGGGCGGCCGCGTCGAGTACAGTGGAGAACGCTGTCGCGGTGCTTGCAAAAAACGAAAACCCCGGCCGCGAGGACCGGGGTTCACGATTCAGACCGGGTGCCGGTTCAGGCGAGCGCGTTCACCCGATGCGCAAGGCGCGACACCTTCCGGGACGCCGTGTTGCGATGGATGACACCCTTCGTCGCGGCCTTCATGATCTGCGGCTGCGCAGCCTCAAGCGCGTTGCGCGCGGCGGCCTTGTCGCCGGAGGCGATCGCCTCTTCGACCTTGCGCACGAAGGTGCGCATCCGCGTGCGCGGAACCTTGTTCGTTGCCGTGCGGCGCGCGATCTTGCGCGCGGCCTTCTTGGCCGAGGGTGTATTCGCCATTCCTGTTCCGCCGTTCAGCTGTCTCGTCGAGGATGCGGGCACCTGAGCGCCCGGCGTCGGGCGTTCCGATCGCCAACGGCGATCGCGGCCGCCGCGACCGCACATTCGCCCGTTCTATAGGTATCCCTTCGCACCGCGTCAAGAACCGAGGCTCAGCGGTTCCGGAAATGCGGCTCCCGCTTCTCGAGGAACGCAGCCATGCCTTCCTTCTGGTCGGCCGTGGCGAACAGCGCGTGGAAGATGCGCCGTTCGAAGCGCGCGCCCTCCGACAGGGTCGTCTCGTAGGCCCGGTGCACCGCTTCCTTGGCCGCCGTCACGGCGGGCATGGAGAACGAGGCGATCCGCTGCGCGGCGCGCAGCGCCTCCTCCACGAGAACGCCGCTTTCCACGACGCGCGAGACGAGCCCGCACCGCTCCGCCTCGGCAGCGTCCATCATGCGGCCCGTCAGGACCATCTCCATGGCCTTCGACTTGCCGATGGACCGCGCCAGCCGCTGCGTTCCGCCGGCCCCGGGGATTACGCCCAGGGTGATCTCCGGCAGCCCGAACTTCGCGTTCTCGGCCGCCAGGATGAAGTCGCACATCATGGCGAGCTCGCAGCCGCCGCCGAGCGCATAGCCGGCGACCGCCGCAATCACCGGCTTCCGGCGCTGCCCGACCCTGTCCCAGCTGCCGAGGAAGTCGGTGCGATAGGCGGTCACCGAATCGAGCGTCGACATCTCCTTGATGTCGGCGCCGGCGGCGAAGGCGCGCTCCGACCCGGTGATGACGATCGCCCCGATCTGCTCGTCGGCGTCGAGTTCGTCGAGGGCATCGTTGAGCTCGGCGACGAGTTCGCTCGACAGCGCATTCAGCGCCTTCGGCCGGTTGAGGGTGACCAGCCCGACGCGGCCGCGCCGCTCCAGCCTTATCGTCTCGTAGGCCATCTCACGTCCCCTCGGTATCCTCGTTCACCACCGTCGCGATCCGCCACGTCCCGTCCTGCCGGATCAGCAGGTAATGGCAGCGGAACGCGTGGACGACCTCCCCGTCCTTCGCCTCCTGGCGCCAGTCGACCGTCGCGAACGCCGTGTTGCCGCGCGTGTTCAGGGCTTGGACGTCCGGGATCATCACCACGATGCCGGCTTCGTCGAAGACGTCGATCAGCGCGTCGGCGTTCTCCTCGATCTCGTCGGCATCGTCGAAGACATGGCCATCGCCGAGCTGCCAGATCACCGCCGGATAGGCGAAGAAGCCGGCGACCGCCTCGGCATCGGCATCGTCGAAAGCCGCCGCATAATCCCGGAACAGCTCGCTGATCGCCTTGTCGGCCGATCCTTCGGACACGTTCACACCCCCGCCCGCTGCATCGCCGCCGATCAGGTCACTGCGGGATGCGAAACGTCAAGTAGGCTGGAATGCGGCCCGCGCGCAGTGCCTTCGCCTCGTAGCGCGTGCCGGGCCATCCCGCCCACGGGCGGCGCCAATCGTCGGCGGTTTCGGCCGTCCAGCGCAAGCCTCCATGCGCATGGACCGCGGCCAGGGCCCAGTCGACGTAGGCGGCCGCGTCGCTGGCGAAGCGGAAGCGCCCGCCGGGCTCCAGCAGCCGGCAGATCCGGTCGAGGTTGCGCGCGTTCACGAAGCGCCGCTTCGCGTGGCGGCGCTTGGGCCACGGGTCCGGGTAGAGCAGGTCGATCTCGCTCAGCGTGTGCGCCGGCAGCCAGTCGAGGAGCGGGACGGCATCGTCGTCGTAGAGCCTGACGTTGCGCAGCCCGCGTTCGCCGACCGCCTGCACCCCCTTCGCGAAGGCGGCGACGAACGGCTCGATGCCAATGAAGCCGACCGTCGGGTTGGCGTGGGCCTGGGCGACCAGGTGCTCGCCGCCGCCGATGCCGATCTCCAGCCGCACCTCGTCCACGGCGTGGGGAAAGAGATCCGCCGCCCGTGCGGGCGGCGTCGCGTTCGGATCCAGCCTCAGCGCCGGAAGGTAGCGGGAAAGCGCGGCCTGCTGGGCAGGCTTGAGTGGCTTTCCCCTGCGGCGGCCGAAAAACGCGCCGGCGCGCCCAGTCTCAGCGCTCAGAGCGCATCCTCTATCGCATCGACCAGGTCGATCCGCTCCCAGGAGAAGCCACCGTCCTCGTCCGGCTCACGCCCGAAATGGCCGTAGGCGGAGGTGCGCGCATAAATCGGCTTGTTCAGCCCGAGATGGTGCCGGATGCCGCGCGGCGACAGGTCCATCACCTTGGAAAGCGCCCGCTCCAGCGCAGCCTCGTCGACCTTGGCGGTGTCCTGCGTGTCGACATAGATCGACAGCGGCTGGGCGATGCCGATCGCATAGGAGAGCTGGATGGTGCAGCGGTCCGCGAAGCCGCCGGCGACGACATTCTTGGCCAGGTAGCGCGCGGCATTGGCGGCGGAGCGGTCTACCTTGGTCGGATCCTTGCCCGAGAAGGCGCCGCCGCCGTGCGGGGCCGCGCCGCCATAGGTGTCGACGATGATCTTGCGCCCGGTCAGGCCGCAATCGCCGTCGGGGCCGCCGATCACGAACTTGCCGGTCGGATTCACGTGCCAGGCGGTGTCGTTGCCGATCCAGCTCTCGGGCAGGACCTCGCGGATGTAGGGCTCCACAATCCGCCGAACGTCGGCCGACTCGAGCGTGTCGTCCAGATGCTGCGTGGACAGCACGATGGAGGACACCGCCACCGGCTGCCCGTCGCGATACTCCACCGTCACCTGGGACTTGGAATCCGGGCCGAGGTTCTTCTCCTCGCCGCTGTGGCGGGCTTCGGCGAGCCGGCGCAGGATCTTGTGCGCGTAGAGGATCGGCGCGGGCATCAGCTCCGGCGTCTCACGGCAGGCGTAGCCGAACATGATGCCCTGGTCGCCGGCGCCCTCGTCTTTGTTCTCGCGGCTGTCGACGCCCTGGGCGATGTCGGACGACTGCTCGTGCAGGAGCACGTCGATCTGGCAGTTCTCCCAGTGGAAGCCTTCCTGCTCGTAGCCGATGTCCCGGATCGCGCCGCGCGCGAGGCTCTCGACCTTGGCGGCATCGACCTTGTCCGAGCCGCGCACCTCGCCCGCGATCACGACGCGGTTGGTGGTCGCCAGCGTCTCGCAGCCGACGCGCGCCTCGGGAAGGGCGTCGAGATGGGCATCGACCACCATGTCGGAGATGCGGTCGCACACCTTGTCCGGGTGCCCCTCGGACACGGACTCGCTGGTGAAATGGTAGTTCCGACGCGCCATGAGGTGATGTCCCGGATCAGAAATGGCAGGGACCGATGCAGTCACAGGAGAAGGTGCATGCAATCGGGCGCGGGACTGTTGCCCCGCAGTTCCCCCAGCGTCAAGAGATTCGCGTTCCCACTGCGACGATCAGTCGGATTCCTCATGAGCGAGCGAGCGAACGAGGTCGATGACCTTGCGGCGGACCTTGGCGTCTCGGATGCGGGCGAAGGCCCTGTTCAGCTCCAGTCCCTCCGACGTCGTCAGGAACTCCATGACGAAGTCCTGCGCCCCCTCCTCGCGCATGCCGTCGGGTTCGCCGGGCTGCGGGGCATCCGGGAAGAAATAGGAGACCGGGACGTCGAGGACGGTCGAAAGCTGCTGGAGGCGGCTCGCGCCGATCCGGTTCGTGCCCTTCTCGTATTTCTGGATCTGCTGGAAGGTGATGCCGAGCCGCTCGCCGAGCTTCTCCTGACTGAGGCCGAGCATCTTCCGCCGCATGCGCACGCGGCTGCCGACATAGACGTCGGTCGGGTTCGGGCGCTTGCCCGAACGTTCTGAGACATCACTCACAAGAAGCCCCTCGGAAGCGATCGACCCAGCTCGGGCGCCCTCCGACGGGGAACGCCGACGAGAATTCCGTCCGGTCGAGCAGTCCGGTTCACGATGATATGCCGGCTAGATTAAGTCAATCAACGTAGGGAAGAGCGGCCGCGCCGGCCGATTCCCGCAAAGATGACAAAAAACGAAAAGATTGTCAGCGGGATCCAGCCGCCCCATGCCGAGAACGGCGTGGGCGACCCGGGCCGCGGAAGCGGGGCGTCCACAACCGCAGGCTCGCCGAGCGTCGAGCGCCGGACCACCCGCCCGAACGAATCGACCACGGCGGAAACCCCCGTATTCGCGGCCCTGACGAGCGGCAGGCCTTCCTCCACCGCCCGCACGCGCGCCTGGTGGAAGTGCTGCCAGGGCCCGATCGTGCGGCCGAACCAGCCGTCGTTCGTGACGTTGAGCAGGAAGCCGGGGCGAGGGCCGTCGGGCAGCACCGCGCCGGGGAAGATGATCTCGTAGCAGATCAGCGGGGCGAAGGGCGGGGCGGAGGGAAGGAGGAGCGAGCGTCGGAGCCGGCCGGCCTCGAAGCCGCCGGGGAGCCTCGTCAGCTGCTCGATCCCGAGCGCCTCGAGCACGCTCTGCATCGGCAGGTACTCCCCGAACGGGACGAGGTGGACCTTGTCGTAGGCATCCGCGATGACGCCCCGGTCGTCGATCACGTAGATGCTGTTGAAGACGCGTCTCGCCTCGCCCGAATCGTCGACGCGGGCGGCGCCGGTCACGAGCGTCGCGCCCGGCGGCAGGAGGTCCCCGATCTGGGCGAGCACCCCCGGCTCGCGCGTCAGCACGAAGGGGAAGGCCGATTCCGGCCAGACCAGCAGCGTGTCCTGCGACAGAGCCTCGCCGCTCCGGGACAGCTCCAGATAGGCCTCCATGACCGACAGCCGGTTCTCGGGCCGCCACTTCTGGGCCTGGTCGATGGCCGGCTGCACGATCCGGACCTGCACGTCCGGAACGGAGCCGGGCTCGCCGTTCGCCAGCCGCACCAGGCCGAACAGGACGAAGCCGCCGACCGCGAGGACGCCGAGAACGGGCAGGACGAGGTGCCGGCGCGCAGCCGGCGCGGCCGCCGCCATCGCCGCAGGCGCCGCGAAGATGGCGACGGCGAGGAAGTTCAGGGCCGGAACGCCGAACAGGGCGGCCGACTGCATCATCGGCTCGCCCGCAGTCAGCGCGTAGCCGATCGCGTTCCAGGGAAAGCCGGTGAAGAGCGTCGCCCTGAGCCACTCCGCGACACCGAGCCCCGCGGCAAGCGCGAAGATGCGTGCGGGCGAGTCCGACCAGGCCAGCCGCGCGAGCACGGCGCCGACGCCCCAGAACAGCGCGAGCCCCGCCGGCAGGGCCACCACAGCGAACGGCATCATCCAGCCGAACACGTCCGCCTCCACCAGGAACGCGGCGCCGATCCACCACAGGCCTGCGAGGAAATAGCCGAACCCGAACCACCATCCTGCCGCGAACGCCGGCAGATGGCGGCGCGCGCTGCCGCCCCTGGCGGGCACGGCGCCATCCAGGAGCCAGACCAGGACGGGCAGGGTGAGCCAGAGGACGGGAAAGATGAAGAAGGGCGGCTGGGCAAGCGCGGAGACCGCGCCGGCGCCGAACGCGGCCAGATGCCTGCGCCAGCCCCAAGACAGCACGACCCAGTCCGCCAGCCGATCCATCAGCGCCGTCGATTCGCTGCCGCCCAGCCCTTGCTGACGGACTCGGCGGGCAAGATCAAGCAGCGTCGGCGTCACTCGGACGGCCGGTGCCGACGGCTTCCCTTGCCTCTCCCGCCTCGCGTGCGACCTTCTGCCGTGCCCGCGGCA
Source organism: Pseudomonadota bacterium (assembly GCA_023417735.1). Lineage (GTDB taxonomy): Bacteria > Pseudomonadota > Alphaproteobacteria > Rhizobiales > Afifellaceae > Propylenella. The sequence continues at coordinate 6,643 of JAEZEK010000439.1, forward strand.
CGATCTTGCGGCGCTCGCGGATCCGGATCCGCTTGATGCGCCGGGGATCGGCATCAAGGATCTCGAACTCGTAGCCCTCGACGGCGTGAACGATCTCGCCGCGCACCGGAATGCGGCCCGTCGCGGCGAAGACGAGGCCACCCACGGTCTCGACGTCCTCATGGTCGGGGCCGGGCCGGAAGCCTGTGCCGATCACCGCCCGGGCGTCCTCGATCGAGGTCCGGGCGTCGGCCACGAAAATCCCTTCGGCGACCTTCACGACCGTAGGCTCTTCGTCGAGATCGTATTCGTCCTCGATCTCGCCGACGATGATCTCGACGATGTCCTCGATGGAGACCAGCCCGTCGGTGCCGCCATACTCGTCGATGACGAGCGCGATCTGCGTGCGGCTCGCCTGCATCCGCTCCAGCAGCAGCCGCGCCGGCATGGAGGGCGGAACGAAGAGGAGCGGCCGGACGAGGCCGGCGCGGGTGAGGCTCGCGTTGAGGTCGACGGCCGTCAGGTCGCCGACCTCCGGAGGCTCGCCGTCGCTGCCCTTGCCGGAGCCGAAGGCGGTGTCGGTGATCCAGGCCATGACGTCCTTGATGTGGACCATGCCGACGGGGTCGTCGAGCGTCTCCCGATAGACGGGCATGCGGCTGTGGCCGGCGCCGCGGAACGCGAGCAGCGCCCGCCAGACCGACCACTCGGCGTCGAGCGCCTCGATGTCGGCGCGGGGAACCATGACGTCGTCGACCCGCATGTCGCCGAGCCGCAGGATCGCGCGCAGCATTGCGCGCTCCTCCGGCGAGAAGCTCGCGCCGCTCGCCTCGTCCTCCGCGATGACGTCCTCGATCTCGCTGCGCGCGGAGCCGTTGCCGCGTCGGAACAGCCCCCGGATGGCCGATCTCACACGGTCGGGGAAGGGATCATGGCCGGGCGGGTCTGAAACGGCGCCGGCCGCGCCGGAACTTCGATAGGGGTCGTCGGTCATCTCTCAGAGGAGGCCATGTAGGGATCGGGTATTCCCAGCCGGGCGAGCGCGATCCGCTCGAGCGCTTCCATCCGCTCCGCTTCGTCGTCGTCCTCGTGATCGTGGCCGAGGAGGTGGAGAATACCGTGCACGATCAAGTGCGAAATATGGTGCTCCAGCGGCTTGCCTGCAAGCGCCGCTTCGCGCCGGACCGTTTCTGCGGCCAGAACGACGTCGCCGAGGAGCGGACCGCTGCCCTGCGGGAACGACAGCACGTTGGTCGGAGCGGGCTTGCCGCGCCAGCGCCCGTTCAGCACCCCGATGGCGGCATCGTCGGTGAAGAGAAGGCTCAGCTCGGCCCCTTCCGGCACCTGTTCACCGGCTGCGGCGAGGGCAGCGCCGGCAGCCTTCCCGGCGAGCACTTCGAGGGCACCGGCATCCGGCCAGTCGCCCGCTTCGACCGCGACGTCCAGCGCGACGCCCGATTGCCCGTCCGGTTCCATCTAGTCGGTCCGCCGCCCCGAAGCGGGCGGCTGGCGCTCGTAGGCGGCCACGATGCGCTGCACGAGGGCGTGGCGGACGACATCCTCGCCCTTGAAGCGCGTCACGGCGATCCCCTCGACACCGTCCAGGAGCGCGGTCGCCTCGACGAGGCCGGAGACCTCGCCCGGCCTGAGGTCGATCTGCGTCGGGTCGCCCGTGACGATCATCTTGGAGCCCTCGCCGAGGCGGGTCAGGAACATCTTCATCTGCATGGAGGTCGCATTCTGCGCCTCGTCGAGGATGATCGCGGCATGGGCGAGGGTGCGGCCGCGCATGAAGGCGAGCGGCGCGATCTCGATCGCCCCCGACTGGAGGCCGCGCTCCACGCGCTCCGACGCCATCATGTCGTAGAGCGCGTCGTAGAGCGGCCGCAGATAGGGATCGACCTTCTCCTTCATGTCGCCCGGCAGGAAGCCCAGCCGCTCGCCGGCTTCGACCGCCGGCCGCGACAGGATGATGCGGTCGACCTCCCCGCGCTCCAGCATCGCGGCGGCGAAGGCGACGGCGAGATAGGTCTTGCCGGTGCCGGCCGGCCCCGTGCCGAAAACGAGCTCGCAGCGATCCATCGCGCGGATGTAGGCATCCTGGGTGAAGGTGCGCGCGGAAACCGACTTCTTCCGGGTCGAGATGCGGGCGAGGCGCATGCGGCTCGATTCGTCGAGGGTCGGGAGCGAGAGCTGGGCCTCCGCAATCTCGGCCATCCGGAGTGCGCCCTCGACGTCGCCCTTGGCGAGTTCGTGCCCTTCCAGCAGCCGGTCGTAGAGCGACTCCAGGACGCGGCGGGCCTGGCCGACGGCGCCGGCGCTGCCGGAAAGCGTGACCATGTTGCCGCGTGCCCGCGCATCCACGCCGAGTCGCTTCTCCACCAGCGCGAGGTTCTGGTCGAATTCGCCGTACAGGGCGCTGGCGAGGCGGTTGTTCTCGAAGACGAGGTCGATCCGCTGGTTCGCAGGTCCGGCGGCGGTTGCGCCGGTGCTGCCGCGCGGTGGCATCAGGCGGTGGCCCTCATCGGTTCCCGATTCTCCTCGAACGCGCCGAACAGGCTGTTCGATCCGATCTCCACGATCCGGACGGGGACGATCGTACCGATCATCTCCGCCGGTGCGTCCACCTGCACGGCCTGCAGCCAGGGCGAGCGCCCGATGATCTGACCGGGGCGGCGGCCGGGCTTCTCCAGAAGGACGTCCACGACGCGGCCGCGCATGGTGCCGTTGAATGCCTTCTGCTGGCGGTCGAGCAGGGCCTGCAGCCGGGTCAGCCGCTCGCTCTTCACCGCCTCGGTCACATGGGCCGCGGCCTCCGCGGCGGGCGTTCCCGGGCGCGGGCTGTACTTGAAGGAATAGGCCTGGGCGTAACCGACGGCCTCGACCAGCCGCAGCGTCTCCTCGAAGTCGTCGCCCGTCTCACCCGGGAAGCCGACGATGAAGTCGCCCGACAGTGCGAGGTCGGGCCGCGCCGCCCGCAGCCGGTCGATGATCCGGAAGTAGTCGTCGCGCCGGTGACGCCGGTTCATGGCCTTCAGGATCCGGTCGGACCCGGACTGGACCGGCAAGTGCAGGTAGGGCATCAGCGCCGGCAGGTCCCGGTGCGCCGCGATCAGGTCGTCGCCCATGTCCCGGGGATGGCTCGTCGTATAGCGCAGCCGCTCCAAACCCGGAATGTCCGAAAGACGCTCCAGCAGGCGGGCGAGCGACCACCTGCCCCCGGGCGCCTCGCCGGAATAGGCGTTGACGTTCTGGCCGAGCAGCGTGATCTCGCGGACGCCCTGGGCGGCGAGGCGCTCCGCCTCCTCCACGATCCGGCCGGCCGGCCGGGAGACCTCCGCCCCGCGCGTGTAGGGCACCACGCAGAACGTGCAGAACTTGTCGCAGCCCTCCTGCACGGTGAGGAAGGCGGTCACGCTCCGGGGGGTTCGGGCGGAGCCGATCGGCGGCATGTGGTCGAACTTGTCCTCGGCCGGGAACGCCGTCTCCACGGCGTGGCCCTCGCGCGCGGCGCGTTGCAGGATCGCCGGCAGGCGGTGATAGCTCTGCGGGCCGACGACCACGTCCACGGCCGGCGCACGCGCGACAATCTCCTCGCCCTCGGCCTGCGCGACGCAGCCGGCGACGGCAATCTTCATCTCGCGGCCGGCGGCCCGTGCCGCATCCTTCAGCTGCCGTATGCGGCCAAGCTCGGAATAGACCTTCTCGGCCGCCTTCTCGCGAATGTGGCAGGTGTTCAGCAGCACGAGGTCGGCGCCCTCGGGCGTCTCGGCGACCTGATAGCCGTCGCGCGCCAGGACGTCCGCCATACGACCGGAATCGTAGACGTTCATCTGGCAGCCATAGGTCTTGATGAAGACTGTCTTTGCCTCGGCCATCGAGGACGGCGCCGCATTCCCTGGGAGAACCTCTTCCCCGCTCTAAAGGAATCCCGCTCCGGCCGCTAGAGGCGCTTTTCGTCGCCGTCTTCCGCCGCCGGTCGAGACGATCGCGAACGACCCGAATCACGGGCGTTTCAGCGCATGGCGCTTTGACATGTCGACATTTGAATGCAGAATTCCGGAACCGGCCATTCACGGTTGCCGGACAGCAAGACCACCAAGGGAGGAGATCGCATGTCCCCGGCGGCATGGCCCAGCGCGCCGCCATCTGCCGGATGCTCGTCACCGAGCCAGCCGTCCTTCTGCTCGACGAGCCGTTCAGCGCGCTCGACGAGCTTTCGCGCGACTTCATGAACATGGAACTGCAACGCATCTGCCTGGAGCGGAAGGCGACCGCCTTCCTCGTCACCCATTCCATCCCGGAGGCGGTCATCCTCTCGGACGTCGTCTACGTGATGTCGCCGCGGCCCGGCCGCTTCATCGACGCGGTGGAGGTCGACCTGCCGCGTCCGCGCACGCTCCACATGATGACGGAGCCGAAATTCGGCGAGCTCGTCGACCGCATCCGCGAGCAGCTCGGCCAGGGAGGCGTGCTGTGACGGACGCCGCCGCCGCGCACGAGGAGCAGATCTACGAGGACACCGTCTGGGCCGACGAAGAATCGTGGATCGACCGGATCCCGCGCTCCGTCGCGATGGCCGCGATCTTCATCGCGTTCGTCGGCATCTGGCAGGCCGTCTACTCGTTCGGGCTCGTCTCCCGCATCATCCTCCCCTCGCCCTGGGAGACCGCGGTCGAGATCTATGCCGTCGGCGCCAACATGCTGAGCGGCGGCTATCTCCTCTCCGCCTTCTGGGTCACGACGCAGGAGGTGCTGATCGGATTCCTCATCGCCGTCGCGATCGGCTTCAGCCTCGGCGTGCTCGTCGGCGAGACGCGCCTCGGGGAGCGCGCGGTGCTGCCCTACCTCGTCGCGATCGACACAATGCCGAAGGTGGCCTTCGCGCCGATCTTCATCTCCTGGCTCGGCTTCGGCATCTCGTCCAAGGTGGCGCTCGCCGCCTTCATTGCCACCTTCCCGGTCGTCGTCGGCACCGCGGCCGGCCTCCATGCGGCGGACGAGAACGCGCGCATGCTGTTCAAGACGATGAGCGCGAGCCGGCTGCAGACGCTCATCAAGCTCAAGATCCCGACCGGCCTGCCGCACCTCTTCACGGGGCTGAAGATCGCGGCGATCGGCGTGGTCGCCGGCGCGATCACCGCGGAGTTCGTGGGCGGCGGCCAGGGCTTCGGGCACCTCATCCGAACCGCGTCCTCGCAGCTCAGCACGCCGCGCGTCTTCGCGCTCATCATCTATCTGTCCCTGCTCGGGCTCGCCACCTTCTGGAGCGTGGTCTGGATCCAGCGCCGCTTCGTGTTCTGGCACAAGGACGGGACCAGGGCCGGCATGCCGGGCGAATAGACGGAGACCCCAGGGCCTGCGGTGCCTTTGCGCCGTGCGGCTCTGCCGTGCGCAGGCCGCGGGTATTGACCTGCCTCAAGGAGGGCCGCCCCGGAGTTTGCGACAAGGCCTTCCGACACGGCTGCGAGGAACCGACCGATGACACCCGAATTCGTCCTGCCCCTGAAGGAAGCGAGCTCCACCGACGTCGGCCGCGTGGGCGGCAAGAATGCCTCGCTGGGCGAGATGATCCGGACGCTCGCGAGCGGCGGCATCCGCGTGCCGGACGGATTCGCGACGACGGCCGACGCCTACCGGGAATACGTCGCGGAGAACGGCATCGAGGGGCGCATGCGCGCCGCCCTCGACGCCTTTCGCAGCGGGAGCCGGACGCTCCAGGAGACCGGCGCCGCGATCCGGCGGCTCTTCCTCGACGGCGCCTTTCCGGAGCCGATCGCGGCCGCGATCAGGCAGGCCTATGCCGATCTTTGCCACGATAGCGGGCGCGAAAGCGTGGCAGTGGCGGTGCGGTCGAGCGCGACGGCCGAGGACCTGCCGGAAGCGAGCTTCGCAGGCCAGCAGGAGACGTTCCTCAACGTCCACGGCGAAGGCGAGGTGCTCGACGCCTGCCGCCGCTGCTACGCCTCGCTCTTCACCGACCGCGCGATCAGCTATCGCGAGACGCGCGGCTTCGACCACATGCAGGTCGCGCTGTCGGTCGGCGTGCAGGTCATGGTGCGCTCCGACCTCGCCCGCACGGGCGTCATGATCTCGATCGACACGGAGACCGGCTTTCCCCGCGCGGTCGTGATCAGCGCGGCCTGGGGCCTCGGCGAGACGGTCGTCCAGGGCACCGTCAACCCCGACAAGTACGTCGTCTTCAAGCCGCTCCTCGACCGGCCCGGGCTCACGCCCATCCTCGAGAAGACGCTCGGCGACAAGGCCAGCAAGATGGTCTACGCGCAGGGCGGCGGCGGGCGCACGAAGCTCGTCCGCACCCCCGGTGCCGAGCGGCGCGCCTTCGTCCTGTCCGACGCGGAGATCCTCCAGCTCGCCCGCTGGGCGGCGACGATCGAGCGCCATTACGGCCGCCCGATGGACATGGAATGGGCGAAGGACGGCGAGACGGGCGAGCTCGCGATCGTGCAGGCGCGCCCCGAGACGGTCCAGGCGCTGAAACATGCCGACGCGATCAAGGCCTACCGCCTCAACGAGAAGGGCAAGGTGCTCGTCACCGGGGCCGCGGTTGGCGAGGCGATCGCGGCCGGCGAGGTCTGCGTCATCCGCGACGTGGCGGAGATCGAGCGGTTCCGGCCGGGCGCGATCCTGGTGACCGAGGCGACCGATCCCGACTGGGTCCCGATCATGAAGTCTGCGTCGGGCATCATCACCGACCAGGGCGGCACCACGAGCCACGCCGCCATCGTGTCGCGCGAGCTCGGCGTGCCGGCGATCGTCGGCACGCGCACGGGCACTTCGGTGCTCGCCGACGGGCAGGCGATCACGCTCTCCTGCGCGGAGGGCGACGAGGGCAACGTGTACGAGGGCGAGCTCGCCTTCGAGGAGATCGAGATCGACCTGAAGGACCTGCCGCCGACGCGCACGCAGATGATGCTGAACATCGCGAGCCCGGCGGCGGCGTTCCGCTGGTGGCGGCTGCCGGCTGCCGGCATCGGCCTCGCGCGCATGGAATTCATCATCAACAACGTCATCAAGATCCACCCGATGGCACTCGTCCATTTCGACGCTGTCACGGACGAGGCCGCGCGCCGGCAGATCGCGGATCTCACGCGCGGCTACGCCGACAAGACCGCCTATTTCGTGGACACGCTCGCCCGCGGCATCGCGAAGATCGCGGCGCCGTCTCATCCGCACCCGGTGATCGTGCGGATGAGCGACTTCAAGAGCAACGAGTACGCCCATCTCGTCGGCGGGGCGGGCTTCGAGCCGGAGGAGGAGAACCCGATGATCGGGCTCCGCGGCGCGTCGCGCTACTACAGCCCGCGCTATCGCGAGGGCTTCGCGCTGGAATGCCGGGCGATCCGCAAGGTGCGCGAGGAGATCGGCCTCGACAACCTGGTCGTCATGGTGCCGTTCTGCCGGACCCCGAAGGAGGCCGACCAGGTGCTCGCCGTCATGGCCGAGAACGGGCTGAAGCGCGGCGAGAACGGCCTCGAGGTCTACGTCATGTGCGAGATCCCGTCGAACGTGGTGCTCGCGGAGGAGTTCGCCGCCCGCTTCGACGGCTTCTCGATCGGCTCGAACGACCTCACCCAGCTTCTCCTCGGCGTCGACCGCGATTCGGCCGAGCTCGCCGCCCTCTTCGACGAGCGCGACGAGGCCGTGAAGCGGACGATCGCTGACGTCATCCGCCGCGCGCGCGCCGCCGGCACCAAGATCGGAATCTGCGGGCAGGCGCCCAGCGACCACCCCGATTTCGCGGCCTTCCTGGTCGAGCAGGGCATCGATTCGATCTCCCTCAACCCGGACAGCTTCGTCGGCACGGTCCGCACCGTCGCCGACATGGAGGAGCGGCTGTCGGCGCCGAAACAGAGCGCGCGGGCGTAAGCCCGCCGCCTTTCCGGCAGGACTTGCGCACGCGCTCCGGCCGCCGTCGATCCGCGCCTGCCGGCTTCCGGCGCCCGCGCCGATCCGCTAGGTTCCCGCCCGAGCGGGGGACGCGTGAAGCAGTACCAGACGATCATCCAGGTCATCGGAGCGCTGCTCGCCGTCCTCGGGGCGACGATGCTCCTGCCGGCGCTCATCGACTTCCAGGACGCCAACCCCGAATGGCGCGTCTTCGCGCTCTCCGCGGCGGTGACCGCGGGGACGGGCCTCCTGCTCTTCCTGAGCACGCGGACGGTGGAGCGCTCCACGCTGCGGCTGAAGCAGGCGTTCCTGCTGACCGCGGCGGTCTGGACCGTGATCCCGGTCTTCGGCGCGATCCCGTTCCTCGGGCTCGGCATCGGCTATGCCGACGCGTTCTTCGAATCGGCCTCAGGCTTCACCACGACGGGCGGCACGGTGCTGGTGGGGCTGGACGAGCTGCCCCGCGGCGTTCTTCTCTGGCGCGCGGTCCTGCAATGGATCGGCGGCGTCGGGATCATCGTCTTCGCGATGGTGCTGCTCCCCTTCCTCGGCGTCGGCGGCATGCAGCTCTTCCGCGCCGAGAGCTCGGATCGCTCGGAGAAGGTGCTCGCGCGCTCCTCCGACATCGTGGCATGGATCATCGCGATCTACTGCATCCTGACCGGCCTCTGCACCTTCGCCTATGCCGGGACCGCAATGACCTTCTTCGATGCGCTCGCCCATGCCATGACCACCGTGGCGACCGGCGGCTTCTCGACCCACGACGCCTCGTTCGGGCACTTCCAGAGCGCCGCGGTGGAGTGGATCGCGATCGTGTTCATGATCATCGGGGCGCTCCCGATGGTGGTCCTGATCGCCGCCGCCCGCGGCGAGGTGAGGCGCTTCGTCCGCGAGCCGCAGGTCCTGTGGTTCCTGACCTTCCTGCTGGCGACCTCGTTCCTCACCGGCGTCTGGCTCTCGCTCACGCGGGGGATCGAGTTCGCCGAGGCGTTCCGGCTGGTCGCCTTCAACGTCGTCTCGGTCGTGACGACGACCGGCTACGCCACGGTCGACTACACGCTGTGGGGGCCGTTCGCGGTCATCCTCTTCTTCGTCCTGACCTTCGTCGGCGGCTGCACCGGCTCGACGTCCGGCGGCATCAAGGTCTACCGCTTCATCATCCTCGTCCAGGTGATCAAGCGGCAGTTCCGCATGCTCGCCAACCCGTCCCGCCTGGAGACGCTGAAATACGGCGGCACGCGCATCCCCGACGACGTGCCGCCCTCGGTGCTTGCCTTCCTGACGCTCTACGTCGCCTCCATTGCGGTGGTGGCGCTGATCCTCGCTCTGCTCGGGCTCGACTTCCTGACGGCGCTCTCCTCGGCCGCGACCGCGATCTCGAACGTCGGCCCGGGCCTCGGCGAGATCGTCGGCCCGGCCGGCAACTTCTCGACGCTGCCCGACACGGCGAAGGTGGTCATGGGCCTCGCCATGATCCTCGGCCGCCTCGAACTCTTCACCATCCTCATCCTGCTCGATGCCGGCTTCTGGCGCTGGTGAGGGGTCGGGCGGGCTCGAAAGCCGACCGGCTCGCCTCGCACGACGAATCCGATGCCCTTGTCAGCTGTGCCGCCTACAGGCGCGCTCCGGGCCGGCCGGACATGGCCGGGTTCCCGCAGCCGGGTCGCTCGCGCTTCCCTCGCAGCCCTGTCCGTCGATCCGGCCCCGTCGCCGGGTTCCAGCGTGGCGCTGCTTGCGGATCGCGGGCGGGGACGATACATGGGCAGCGGTCCGGCGCCGAGCCGCGGCCGGAGGGGTGGCCGAGTGGTTGAAGGCGCACGCCTGGAACGCGTGTATACGGGAAACCGTATCGAGGGTTCGAATCCCTCTCCCTCCGCCAGTTGACCTCACGAAAGCGTTCTCCCGATCCGCCTGCGGCCGGATTTTCTCGTTGTTTTCGAGGGTTATGCGAGAGGGGCTGAGCACTGGCCTCGGTGAGAGGAGGTCCGGAAGCGGTCTCTCGGGGCCGATATTCTCTGGACCTCATGACTGCGCCAATTTGGTGAACAGCTTATAAGACGCTGCACAAGCACACGTTCTTGATCCGCTAAGAAGGAGTTTGATTTGGGTCTCGCTCGAAGCTGTTGTGACCCACATCAGAAGTTCTCCCGCCGCGCGGGAAATCATCCTCGGTCTCGATCACGGTTCAACTCCGCTTCGCCGAACTCGAATTCTGATGCATCGCTGATGAGCCAGCGGGCCAAGTGCTCGACTGAAAGCTCCAATTGCTCAGGCTTTCGCAGTGCGCACTCCCACACCGTTGCCACGCGCCATCCCTCTTTCAGAAGCGTCATGCGAATGGCGCTGTCCCGAGCCGTATTCGTCTCGAACTTGGCGCGCCAGAACTCCGGTCGCGTCGTCGGGGTCGTGGCGTATCGGCAGCCCTCATGACGATGCCAGAAGCAGCCATGCACGAAGACGGCTGCACGGCGCTTCGGAAATACGAGGTCCGGGCGACCTAGGACATTCGTCGCATGCAGCCGGTAGCGGAATCCACGTGCATGGAGTGCCCGCCGGAGTGACAGTTCGGGCTTCGTGTTCTTTCCCCGGATCCCGGCCATCATCCGGGAGCGGGTCTGCTTGTCGACGATGTCTGCCACGCAGTGCCTGGTCTTCGCTGCGG
>JAEZEK010000460.1 GCA_023417735.1 Pseudomonadota bacterium
GCGTCTACTTCGTGACGCAGAATCCGCTCGACGTGCCCGAGAGCGTGCTCGCCCAGCTCGGCAACCGCATCCAGCATGCGCTTCGGGCCTACACCCCCCGGGAGGTCAGGGCCGTGAAGGTCGCCGCCGAGACCTTCCGGCCGAACCCGGGATTCGACACTTACGACGCGATTACCCAGCTCGGGGTCGGGGAGGCGCTGGTCTCCACGCTCGGAGACAAGGGCGTGCCCTCGGTCGTGGAACGGACGCTGATCCGCCCGCCGGCGTCGCGCATGGGCCCGCTCGATCCGGCCGAGCGGCGCGACGCGATCGCCAGAAGCCCGCTCCTCGGACAGTACGACGTGACGGTGGACCGGGACTCGGCCTACGAGATGCTCGCCCGCGCGGCCGCCAAGGCGGCGGCGGATCAATCCGCTGCGGGGAGCGGGCCGACGCGCCGCACCGAGACCGGCTTCCAGCTGCCCGATTTCGGCGACCGCCCGCGGCAACGCCCGGCTCCCCGCGTCTCCCGGCGCGAGACCGTCGCCGAGGCGGCCATGAAGTCGGCGGCGCGCTCGGTCGCCTCCTCGCTCGGCCGCGCCATCGTCCGCGGCATATTGGGCTCACTGAAACGGTAGGAACATGTCGGAACTCAGCAATGTCCTCGGCCGGCTCGACGACGGCCTCAACGACAGCCTCGGACGTCTGTTCGAGCTGCTCCGCATCAAGTCGATCTCGGCCGACCCGACATTCAAGGCGGATTGCCGCGCCGCCGCGGAATGGTGCGCCGGCACACTGAAGGGCGCCGGCTTCGAAGCCTCCGTCCGCGACACGATCGGCCATCCGATGGTGGTCGGCCATTATCGCGGCGCGGATGCGGGCGCGCCGCACGTCCTGTTCTACGGGCACTACGACGTGCAGCCGGTCGATCCGATCGCGCTCTGGGACCGCGACCCGTTCGACCCGGCCATCGTCGAGGTTGACGGCGAGCAGCGGATCCTCGCGCGCGGCTCCTCCGACGACAAGGGCCAGCTGATGACGTTCGTCGAGGCCGCGCGTGCCTGGATGGAGGCGACGGGCAAGCTGCCGATCAACGTCACCGTGCTCCTGGAGGGCGAGGAGGAATCCGCCAGCCCCAGCCTGCTCCCGTTCCTGACGGCGAACGCGGACGAGCTGAAGGCGGACGTGGCGCTCGTCTGCGACACGAACATGTGGGACCGGCAGACGCCGGCGATCGCGACGCAGCTGCGAGGCCTTCTCTACGAGGAGGTGTTCGTGCAGGCGGCGAGCCACGACCTGCATTCCGGCTATTACGGCAATGCGGCGCGGAACCCGATCCACGTCCTCATCGAGGTCCTGTCGAGGCTCCGCGATGAAAGCGGGCGCATCACGCTGCCGGGCTTCTACGACGGGGTGCCGGAGGTGAGCGCGGAGCAGAAGCGGCAGTGGGGCACGCTCGGCTTCGACGAGAACGCCTTCCTCGGCGACATCGGCCTCAGCCATGCCGCCGGCGAGAAGGACTATTCCGTGCTCGAACAGGTCTGGGCGCGGCCGAGCCTGGAGGTGAACGGGATCGTCGGCGGCTATACCGGCGACGGCGCCAAGACGGTGATCCCGGCGAAGGCATCGGCGAAGGTTTCGTTCCGGCTCGTCGGGGACCAGGATCCCGAAAAGATCCAGCACGCGTTCAGGGCTTTCGTCACCGAGCGCGTCCCGGCCGACTGCAGGGTCTCGTTCCAGTCGCATGGCGGCGACCGCGCCGTGAGCCTGCCCGGCGACAGCCCCTATGTGGAGAAGGCGAAGAAGGCGCTCTCCGAAGAATGGGGCAAGGAGGCCGTCCTGATCGCCATGGGCGGCTCGATCCCGATCGTGTCGCAGTTCAAGCGCCACCTCGGGATGGATTCCGTGCTCGTCGGGTTCAGCCTCGAGGACGACCGGATCCATTCGCCCAATGAGAAGTACAATCTGCGCAGCTTCCACGGCGGCATGCGCTCGTGGGCGCGCATCCTGGACGCGCTCGGCAGCCGCGCCTGATGCGCTCGATCTGCGTGTTCTGCGGGTCCAATTTCGGGGCCGGCGAGGCTTACGCGGATGCGGCCCGAGCGATGGGCGGCAGGATCGCGGCGCGCGGCCTGCGCCTCGTCTATGGCGGCGCCAGGGCGGGGCTGATGGGCGTCGTCGCCGACGCGGCCCTCGAGGCGGGCGGCGAGGTCGTCGGCATCATCCCGCGGGCGCTCGTCGAGCGGGAGATCGCCCATCCCGGGCTGACCGACCTGCGCATGGTGGAATCCATGCATGAGCGGAAAGCGCTGATGGCGGATCTCTCCGACGGCTTCGTCGCGCTGCCAGGCGGGGCGGGGACGATGGAGGAACTGTTCGAGGTCTGGACCTGGGGGCAGCTCGGCTATCACCGGAAGCCGGTCGGCCTCCTCAACGCCGCCGGCTTCTTCGACCGGCTCCTTGCATTCTTCGACCACCAGATGGCGGAGCGCTTCATGCGATCCGCGCATCGCGACATGATCGTGGTGGAGTCCGCTCCCGATCGTCTGCTCGACCGTTTCGATGCCTACGCGGCGCCGACCGTCACCAAGTGGATCGGCCGCGACGAACGCTGACGGGCCTCAGGTGCGCCGGCCGAACGTGTAGGTCGCGCGCGGGTCGGAGCCGTGCGCCGGCCGGCCGTACCCGTACCGGCCGCGGAAGTCGCCCTCGGCCGATGACGGGCCGGTCTGCGGTGCGTCGCCTTCGTGGTCCAGGTGGCGGTTCGCGAAAAGGCGCGGGAACTGCGGCTGGTTCGGCATGAAGCTCTCCAGAGCGAAGGTTGCGCGGCCACAATCAGCAAGGGAGCCGATCCGTTCCGCCCGACGCACGCGCAACGTGCAAAGGTCCTTAACGAGCCGTTTCCGGTCCGTGCGGCATTTTCGCGACCTTTCTGAATTGGCCGGCTGAACGCTCAGAGCGCCAGCAGGCCGTCGAGGGTCGAAAGCGTCGCCGCTGGCGGAAGGTCCCCATACTCCTCCGGCGCACCTGTGCGGTTGATCCAGATCGTCCGGAACCCGCAGGCGGAGGCACCCGCCACGTCCCAACGGTTCGAGGACTGGAACGAGATCGCTTCGGGATAGACGCGGAAATGCGTGGTGGCGAGTTCGTAGACCGTCTCGGCGGTCTTGTAGGTCCTGATCTCCTCGGCGGACAGAACAGCGTCGAACACGCCGGCGAGCCCGCTGCCCGAGATCGCGTCGGCGAGCATGCCGGCGGTGCCGTTCGAGAGGATCCCGAGCCGACAGCCGCGCTTCTTCAGGTCGTCGAGCACGCCCGGCACCTCGGGATAGCAGTCGAGCGTGCGATAGGCTTCGAGAAGATCGGCCTTCCGCGCGGGATCGGCAGAGGGGCAGGCGGCGAACGCGACGTCGAGCGCCTGTTCCGTCAGCCTCCAGAAATCCTGGTAGCGGCCCATCAGGGTGCGGACCCAGGAATACTCGAGCTGCTTGGCGCGCCAGACGGCGGAGAGGCGCTCGGCGTCCGGCCCGACAGCGTCCGCGTGTCGGCGCACCGCGGAGTGGACGTCGAAGAGCGTCCCATAGGCATCGAAGACATAGACCGAGATCGCCACGACATTCCCCCAGCCCGCGCGGACCACGACCATCACCGATCCCGGGCCTCGTTGAAAGGGCGAAGGCGTCGGTTGACCCCCTCGGGCGGCGCGGCTTTGATCACAGGCAAAGGGAGGACGGCATGGCGTGGTCGCAGACATGGAGCTTCGTCGACGGCGATTGGCATGAGGGCAATCCGCCGATCGTCGGGCCGCGCGCGCATGCGCTCTGGCTGGGCTCGAGCGTCTTCGACGGCGCGCGCGCCTTCGAAGGCGTGACGCCCGACCTCGAACTGCATCTCGCGCGCGTCAATGCCTCGGCGCTCGCGCTCGGCCTTCGCCCCACGATGTCCGTCGAGGCGATGCTCGACCTCGCCACGGAGGGCGTGCGGCGGTTTCCGCCCGGCGATGCGGTCTACATCCGCCCGATGTACTGGGCGGAGCAGGGCGGCTACATGTCAGTGCCGGCCGACCCCGATTCCACGCGTTTCTGCCTCTGCCTCTACGAGACGCCCATGCCGGAGCCGTGCGGGTTCTCGGTGACCGTCTCGCCGTTCCGCAGGCCGAGCTTCGAATGCATGCCGACCAATGCCAAGGCCGGATGCCTCTACCCCAACAACGGCCGCGCCATCATGGAGGCGAAGGCCCGCGGCTTCGACAACGCCATCGTGCGCGACCTGATCGGGAACGTGGCGGAGACCGGCACCTCGAACGTGTTCATGGCGAAGGAGGGCGTCGTCTTCACGCCGCTGCCGAACGGCTCGTTCCTGAACGGGATCACGCGGCAGCGGGTGATCCGGCTGCTCCGCGAGGACGGCGTCGAAGTGCGGGAGGTGACGCTCACGCCGACCGACCTGATGGAAGCGGACGAGATCTTCTCGTCCGGCAATTACTCGAAGGTGGTCCCGATCACGCAGATCGAGGATCGCGTGCTGCAGCCGGGGCCGATCGGCGCCCGCGCGCGCGCCCTCTACTGGGAGTGGGCGCATTCCTGAGGCCGCCCGGCGGCAACCGATCGGTTGCGCCCCACGTTACCGGCGAAGGTTCGAGAGGAGGGGACGATGCGAGCCTGGACGGGAATGGCGGCAGTCGCGCTTCTGCTCGCCACACCGGCCGCGCAGGCGGCTTTCCTGGGCGACCTCTTCCGGTACGAGCCGCGCATGGAGCCGCGCGCCGCGGACTGCGCGGCACTCGCCGCACGGATCGGGCCGGGCGCGGTCTGGTACG
>JAEZEK010000003.1 GCA_023417735.1 Pseudomonadota bacterium
CGGCGAGGCCGACCACGATCGTGCCGAGGCCGGCGGTCACGTCGGCGAAGCCGTTGGTCTGCGCGAAAAGCGATCCCGAGAGCGCCACCAGCGCATTGGACAGCGCGACGCCGGCCATGACCTGGAGGCCGATGCGCACGCCCTGCGCCCGCGCCATCCGCGGATTTGCGCCGGTCGCCCGCATGGCAAGGCCGAGGTCGCTCTTGAGGAAAGCAGCGACGAGCACGGCGACGGCGGCCACGACGCACAGCAGGAACAGCGGCCGGACGAGATGGTCGGCGAGGCCCAGGCCGTAGAACGGGCTGAGGACGGTCTCCTGGTTGAGGAGCGCGATGTTCGGCCGGCCCATGATGCGCAGGTTGATGGAGAAGAGCGCGATCATGGTGAGGATCGAGGCCAGCAGGTGCAGGATCCTGAACCGGACGCTGACGAAGGCGGTGGCGAACCCTGCTAGAGCGCCGGCGATCATGGCGGCCGCCGAGGCGAGCCAGGGGTTCCAGCCGGCGACGATCGCCACGGCCGTGACCGCGGCGCCGAGGGGAAACGAGCCGTCGACGGTGAGGTCGGGAAAGTCGAGCACGCGGAAGGAGAGATAGACCCCGATCGCGACGAAGGCGTAGACGAGCCCGAGCTCGACCGCGCCGAAGAAGGCAATCGTCGACATCCGCTCCGCCGCTTGCTCGTGGGCTCGCGCCTGGGCGCCGGGCGCCCGCTACTCGAACACCTTGGACGCCCGCTCGAGCACCGCCTCCGGCAGCGTCAGGCCGATCGCGTCGGCCGTCTTCCTGTTCACCTGGAGATCGGTGCCGGTCGCGAAGGCCACCGGCACATCACCCGGGCTGTCGCCCTTCAGCACGCGGTCGACGAGCGCCGAGGTCTGCACCCCGACGTCGAAATAGTTGAAGCCGACGGCCGCGAGAGCGCCGCGGGCGACGCTGTCTGTGTCGGCCGCATAGAGCGGGATCTTGGCCGCGTTCGCGACGCCGACCGCCGATTCGAAGGCCGAGACGATGGTGTTGTCGGTCGGCACGTACATCGCGTCGACCTTGCCGACGAGCGAGCGGGCGGCGCTCTGCACGTCGGCCGACTTCGTCGCCGGCGCCTCCACGATGGTGAGCCCTTCCGGCTCGGCGGCATCCTTGAGCGCCGCGACGGAGGAGACGGAGTTCGCTTCGCCCGGATTGTAGATGACGCCGATCCGCTTCGCCTCCGGCGTGATCTCCCGGATGAGGGCGATGTGGTCGGCGACCGGCAGCATGTCGGAGATGCCGGTGACGTTCCCGCCCGGTCTTTCCAGCGCCTTGACGAGCTGCGCGCCGACCGGGTCGGTGACGGCGGAGAAGACGAGGGGAATCTCGCGGGTGGCGGCGGCGACCGCCTGAGCGGACGGCGTCGAGATGGCGACGATGACGGCGGGGTTTTCGCCGACGAACTGGCGGGCGATCTGCGCCGCGGTGGCCGGGTTGCCCTGCGCGCTCTCGTAGCGGTAGGCGACGTCTTCGCCCTCCTTGTGGCCTGCATCGGCGAGGCCCTTCTTGATGCCGTCGCGGACGGCGTCGAGCGCCGGGTGCTCGACGATCGCCGTGACGGCGACAATTCTCGGCTCGGCTGCCGCGAGCGTCGTCGACAGCCAGACACCCGCCGCAGCGAGCAGGATCGTGCGCAACCTCGTCATGGAACCTCCCATCGTCCCGGGATCAGCGGTCCTACATCGTCCGCAGCGCCCGGTCGAGATCGTGCATAGTGGGGGCGGTTACAGTTCGAGGATGTGGTAGGGCCGCCCGCCCGGCTTCTCGATCATGCTGGCGACGTTGTAGACGGGGATGCCGCTCCCGGTCCTGCCCTCGAACGCGCCGCGATGGGCGTGGCCGTGGATGATGGCGGAAACCTGGAACCGCTCGATGGTTTCCGCGAGGCGGGATGAGCCGAGGAAGGGGTAGATCTCCAGCGGCTCGCCCTCAACCGTCTGCGCGATCGGCGCGTAGTGGAGGACCACGAGCACGCGGCCGGGGCGCACCCCGCGGAGGGCATTCTCGAGCCGCAGCGCCTCGTTCAGCGTCTCGGAGACGAAGGTCTTGATGGCTGGCTCGCCGAAGGAGCCCAGCATGAACCGGCCGAAGCCGCCCGCGAATCCTTTCACGCCGACGAAGGCGACGCCCGCGACCTCGGTGGAATTGCCGTCGAGCACGCACACGCCGGCCTGCCGGAGGACGTCGGTCACCTGCTCGGCGCAGCCGCATTCGTGGTCGTGATTGCCGAGGACGGCGACGACCGGGATCGAGCAGGCGCTCAGATCCTCGGCCAGGATCTCGGCCTGCCGGACCGTGCCGAGATTGGTGAGGTCGCCGGCGAGCGCCATGACGTCGGCCTCCCGCGAGATCTCCGCGAAGAGGTCGCGGTAGGGATGCTTGTCATTGTCGCCGACATGGAGGTCCGCGAGGGCCGCGATGCGCGTGAGCGGCGCCGCTTCCTCAACCACCATCGCCGGTCCCCGTCTCGCCCACGGGATCGAAGAAGCCCCACTCCTTCACGTCGATCAGGTAATCGGCGCGGGACAGCATGCGCCCGCGGCAGATCTTCGTTTGCGGCACCGGCAGCTCCTCCTGCAGACGGACCCGGTCGAGCAGTTCCCGCATCAGCCAGGCGGGCACCCGGTGGCGCTCGGTCGGGTAGACGAACCGGAAGTTGAGGACGTGGACGAGCAGGATCTCCCAGTACTGCTCCATGTAGCTCAGCAGCCTGTGCCAATCGATGCTCTCGTGCTCCTTCAGCATGACATGGGCGATGTCGGCCCCGTCGTAGCGGTTGCGGTTCTGGACGAACGCCTTCGACCAGATCAGCTCGGTCGGCGGCAGCACGCGCACCTTCGACCCGAAGATCTCGGCCTCGCGCACCTCCTCGAACCAGTGATCGTTGACCGGTGTCACGCCGGCCGTCGAATTGAAGATCACGTCGAAGAAGTGCGGACCCTTGCGGACCTTGGCGAGCCAGCGCTCGTCTTCGATCTCCGTCTCGTAGCCGCGTTCGGCGAAGCAATGCAGGATGCGCGGGTAATCGCCCGGCTTGCAGAAGATGTCGATGTCCTTGGTCGGGCGGCTGATTCCGGTATAGGCGCCGACCGCGAAGGTGCCCGCCACCAGGAACGCCGGCCCGCAACACTGGAGGGTTTTCAGCGCTTCGGTGTAGAACTCGACGGCATCGGGCGAATGGATGTGCGGGCCAGGCGCCGGAACGGTGTCTTCGTGCGGCGCCTTTTCGACGCTTGCCGCCATTGTATCCGGGACCAGCATGGCCTTATCCCTACCAGAGAGTGGCAAACGGCGGCGGCTTGCGCCGGTTCCTTGCACGGCCGATCCGCGGCACGGGGCGACGCGGCCTGGGAGAAGGCAATGAGCCTGTCGGGTGAGGATCGCGGCGCGGCCGGCTCGAAGGGGGG
>JAEZEK010000206.1 GCA_023417735.1 Pseudomonadota bacterium
CTGGGCTGCGCGGTGCGGGGGCGGGGCGCGCCCCCCCCGCGGCTCGGCCTCGCGCACGGCGCCTGCCCCGTTCGCGGCCGGCTTCTCGACCTTGATCGCCGAGGATTCCTCGTCCTCGCCCAGGAGCAGCGCGATCGGCGTGTTCACCTTCACGCCCTCGCTGCCCTCGCCGACGAGGATCTTGCCGATCCGGCCCTCGTCGACGGCCTCGACCTCCATGGTCGCCTTGTCCGTCTCGATTTCGGCGATGACGTCGCCGGCCGACACCGCGTCGCCTTCCTTCACCACCCAGCGGGCGAGCTTGCCCTCCTCCATCGTGGGTGAAAGCGCGGGCATCAGGATTTCCGTCGGCATGTTTCCTCCGCCCGATCAGGCTTCGACGTATACGTCGGTCCAAAGCTCCGAGGCATCCGGCTCCGGATCGTGGGTCGCGAACTCGGCCGCCTCGTTCACGATCTGCCTGATCTCCTTGTCGATGCTCTTGAGATCGTCCTCGCTCGCCCGGCCGGATTCGATCATCCGCACCTTCACCTGCTCGATCGGATCGTGCTCGGTCCGCATCTTCTGGACCTCTTCCTTCGAGCGGTACTTGGCGGGATCCGACATGGAATGGCCGCGGTAGCGGTAGGTCAGCATCTCCAGGATGATCGGCCCCTTGCCGGAGCGTGCGTGCTCGAGCGCCATCTCGGCGGCGGCCTTCACGGCGCGCACATCCATGCCGTCCACCTGGTGGCCCGGAATGTCGAAGGACTGGCCGCGCCGGCAGAGCTCGGTCGTCGCCGAGGCGCGCCGCACGCTCGTGCCCATGGCGTACTGGTTGTTCTCGATGACGTAGACGACGGGCAGCGACCAGAGCTTCGCCATGTTGAAGCTCTCGTAGACCTGACCCTGATTCGAGGCGCCGTCGCCGAAATAGGTGATGGAGACGTTGCCGTTCTCGCGATAGCGGTTGGCAAAGGCGAGCCCGGTCCCGAGCGGCACCTGTGCGCCGACGATGCCGTGCCCCCCGAAGAAGAACTTCTCCTTCGAGAACATGTGCATGGAGCCGCCCTTGCCCTTGGAATAGCCGCCGCGGCGCCCGGTGAGCTCGGCCATCACGCCCTTCGGGTCCATCCCGGTTGCCAGCATGTGGCCGTGGTCGCGGTAGCCCGTGATGACCTGGTCGCCCTCGACCATCTCCATCTGGATGCCGACGACGCCCGCCTCCTGGCCGATATAGAGGTGGCAGAACCCTCCGATCAGGCCCATGCCATAGAGCTGGCCGGCCTTCTCCTCGAAGCGGCGGATGAGGAGCATGTCGCGATAGGCGCGCAGTTCCGCTTCCCTGGAGAGATCCGCGGGTTCGAAGGCGCCGACACGGTCGGCATGCTCGGCCTTGTCGGCCTGCCGCTGCCTGTCTGCGCGGGCGCGACGGGCCGCAGCCTGGGTGTCCGCCATCGTTTCCTCCGGAATTCGGGCGCTTTTGAGTGACATATAGCCTCATGCGCGCCGGGGAAAGACCGCCCGGCGCTGCATGGCTGGAATGCAGTAGCGCTATTGGAGGGGCTGGCTCGCCTGCCGGCCGAGCAGAATCACGAGGTCGCGGTCGGACGCCATGTTGAGGGCCTGGCGCGCCCGCTCGTCGATGAGGTCGCCGTCGAGGCTGTCGGCGCGCATCAGCGAGATCCGCTTCTCGGCGACGGCCCGTTCCGCCCTCACCTCGGCGAGCGCCTGCTCGAGCTCCGCCTCGCGGATCTCCAGCTTCTCGAGCGCATGCAGGCCGTAGGTGCCCTCGACCGCGTGAAAGGCGAAATAGGCGAGGACGAGAAGGGACAGCGCCGGGATCAGCAGAGGCTTGAACTTCGACTGCCTGTGCTGACGCGTTGACATGACCGGCGCTGCCCGAGAATCGGAAATGGGACGGAACGCAGAACCTCTCGACGTCCCACGGTCGGAACCTACCCAGTCAGCGTAAACAAACGGTGTCGGCGCCAGGAGGCGCGCAGTCCCAGATCGGGACGCGCCTCCTCAGCTCCGCAGAAAGGAGCGGCCGGCGAAGCGCGCCATCGGCCCGAGCTCCTGCTCGATCCGGATCAGCTGGTTGTACTTGGCCAGCCGGTCGGACCGCGCCAGCGAGCCCGTCTTGATCTGCCCGCAATTCGTTGCGACCCCGAGATCGGCAATGGTCGCGTCCTCCGTCTCGCCCGAGCGATGGGACATCACGGCCGTATAGGCCGCCTTGTGCGCCGTCTCGACCGCATCGAGCGTCTCCGTGAGCGTGCCGATCTGGTTCACCTTCACGAGCAGCGAGTTGGCGATGCCCTCCTCGATGCCCCTGCGGAGCCGTTTTGAGTTCGTCACGAAGAGATCGTCGCCGACCAGCTGGCAGCGCCCGCCGACCGCCTCGGTGAGCGCCTTCCAGCCCTCCCAATCGTCCTCTGCCATCCCGTCCTCGATCGAGACGATCGGGTACCGGTCGAGGAGGTCGGAAAGATAACGCGCCATCTCGTCCGGGCGGAGCGCCCGACCCTCGCCTTCCAGATGATAGCGGCCGTCGCGGAAGAACTCGTTCGCCGCGCAGTCGAGCGCCAGGGACACGTCGTCGCCCGGGCGGTAGCCCGCCTGCTCGATCGCGCGGAGCACGAAACCGATCGCATCGTCGGTGGAGGCGAGCGCCGGCGCGAAACCGCCCTCGTCGCCGACATTGGTGTTGTGGCCCGCTTCCTTCAGCGCCTTCTTCAGCGTCTGAAAGATCTCCGCGCCCATCCGGAC
This sequence comes from Pseudomonadota bacterium, assembly GCA_023417735.1. Classification (GTDB taxonomy): domain Bacteria; phylum Pseudomonadota; class Alphaproteobacteria; order Rhizobiales; family Afifellaceae; genus Propylenella. The sequence continues at coordinate 2,752 of JAEZEK010000206.1, forward strand.
CGCATCGGCGAGCGACTCGGCGCCGATCGGCATGACCATGAATTCCTGGAAGTCGATCGGGTTGTCGGCGTGGACGCCGCCGTTCACGATGTTCATCATCGGGACCGGCAGGAGGCGGGCGTTGACGCCGCCGACGTAGCGGTAGAGCGGGAGCGCGCAGGCGTCGGCGGCCGCCTTGGCGACGGCGAGCGAGACGCCGAGGATGGCGTTCGCTCCGAGCCGGCTCTTGTTCTCCGTCCCGTCGAGCTCGATCATCGCCTCGTCGATCTGGACCTGATCCTCCGCGTCGAAGCCCGAAAGCGCGTCGAAGATCTCGCCGTTCACCGCCTCGACGGCATCGAGCACACCCTTGCCGAGATAGCGGCCCTTGTCGCCATCGCGCAGTTCGACCGCCTCGTGCGCCCCGGTCGATGCGCCGGACGGCACCGCCGCGCGCCCGCGCGAGCCGTCCTCGAGCGTGACGTCGACTTCCACGGTCGGGTTGCCTCGGCTGTCCAGGATCTCGCGGGCTACGATATCGATGATGGCGGTCATGTCGGTCTCCTCCGGTCGGCGGTGACGCATATTCGATGCATGCGGAAATCGAAAGGGCCGGCGGGGACGCGCGGCCGGCACGAGGCGGCGCCGGGCCGCACGACGGTTTGCCGGCGGGCAGGATTCGCAGCGGGATTTCGTGGAACGGGCCCGTCCCCTTGCCGTTTTCCCAATGCGGGGCGCGCAACCGGAAGGCGTTGCGTGCCGCCCCGGCGAAATCTCAGGTCACGGGAGAGAGACATGGGCCTTTTCACGAAGGACATCAAAACGTTCGACGATCTTTTCGTGCATCAGCTGCAGGACATCTATTACGCCGAGAAGCAGATCCTGAAGGCGTTGCCGAAGATGATCGAGAAGACCAGCGATCCGCAGCTGCGGTCGGGCTTCGAGATGCACCGCAAGGAGACCGAGACGCATGTCAGCCGGCTCGAGGAGGTCTTCCGCATGCACGGCGCGGAGCCGAAGGGCGTCGACTGCCCGGCCATCGACGGCATCATCAAGGAGGCGAACGAGATCATCGGCGACGTCGCCGACAAGGAGGTGCTCGACGCAGCACTCATCAGCGCCGCCCAGGCGGTCGAGCACTACGAGATCGTGCGCTACGGCACGCTCGTGGCGTGGGCGAAGCAGCTCGGCCGCGCCGACTGTGCGAGCGTGCTCGAGCAGACGCTGCGCGAGGAACACGCGGCCGACGACAAGCTGAACAAGCTGGCCCTCGGCAAGGTCAACCGCAAGGCGGCGTAGGTCCGCCTCCGAGTGGCGCGGGC
>JAEZEK010000055.1 GCA_023417735.1 Pseudomonadota bacterium
CGGCGCGATCGCCCCGCGCGCCGACGCGTTCTCCGAGGAGGCGGTGGCGCTGACCGGCGTGATCGCCAGCCTCAGCAGACGTCGGTCGCGCCCGCCGTCAAGCGCGCCGCGGAGGATCTCAGCACGACCTTCATCGCGCCGATCGCCGGCGGCCTCGACCAGGATCTCCGCAACCGGCAGACCGAGGTGGTGGGCAACGTCGCCGGCGCGGTGGAGTCGCAGTCGAAGGCGCTCGCCGCCGCCGCCAACGAGATCCTCGCCCGCCCGTCCGTCGTGCCCGGCCGCTTCGTGCCCCTGTCGACCCCCGAGGCCGTGCTCCGCTATGCCGGCGATTTCCTGCCGTCCTGGGCCGGCGCGATCTCGATCGACCTGCTGCCGGCCGTGCTCGTCCTCATCCTCGTCGCGGTCAACGGCGCGATCCGGCGCGAGGAGGAGCCGCAGGCGTCGGAGGCGGTGATGACGGCGGCCGACATGATGTCGGCGCTCCGGCTCTACGAGCGCATGCGGCGCGAGGACATCGCCATCAACCGCCTCGACCAGCCGCATGCGGCGCCGGCGGCGGAAGCGGCGGAGCCGGATGCCGCGGCGCAGCCCGCGGCCCCCGCGGAGCCCGCCTCCGGCAAGGTCACGACGCTCACCCCGGGCGCGCGCGGCCGCAGCGAGACGGGCGCCTAGCGATGGCTCCCCGCAGGCGGCGATTCCCCGAAGGCAGCTTCCTCTGGTTCACCTTCTGCGGCCTCGTCGCCGCGACCGCGGTCATGCTCCACACCGATCTGCGCGAGCTACTGGACCAGCAGTCGCTCGCGCCCTTCGCCATGCCGGCCCCGGTCCGCATGGAACGCCCCGAGAAGAACGACCAGATCCGGCCCTATCTGCCGACGGCCCGTCCGATCGCTCCGGACGAAACGGGGCCCGCCCCCGGCCGGACGAGGCCCCGCGACGCGCGCGAGGCGGAGCCGATGACCTTCCGGTTCGGCGCTGGCGGCGCGCTCTATGCGGAGGGCACGGTGACGCCCGGCACGGCCGGCCTGCTGGAGGCCGTTCTCGCGGGCGAGCGCGCCCGTGCCCTGAAGGAGATCGTGCTGCATTCGCCGGGCGGCTCGGTCAGCGACGCGATGGCGATGGCGCGGGCCATCCGGAAGAGCGGGCTCGCCACCCATGTCCTCGAGGACGGCTATTGCGCCTCGTCCTGTCCCCTCCTCTTCGCGGGCGGGGCCGAGCGGATCGCCCACCCGAAGGCCTGGATCGGCGTTCACCAGGTCTACACGCTGCCTTCGGCGATGGGGTCGCTCGCCGAAGGCATGGACCAGGCGCAGCGCGTCAGTGCGGAGGCGCAGCTCCTGCTGGTCGAACTCGGCGTCGATCCGCGCGTCTGGGTGCATGCGATGGCGACGCCCAAGACCAAGCTCTATCTGTTCACGCCGGAGGAGCTGACGCGCTACGGGCTGGCGACGGCGCTCGAACCCAAGCGCGTCGCCGGCGCCCCGCCCCGCGGGCGTCCGGTTGCGGCCGTTGCGGAGACCGTCTCCGCCCGCTAGGCAGGCGGGATGCCCTGCCTGATGCTGCTTCGACACGCCAAGTCAGACCGTCCGTCCGGGACGGACGACATCGACCGTCCGCTCTCCGAGCGCGGGCGCCGCGACGCCGCCGCCATCGGCCGCGTCATGGCGGAGCGCGGGCTGCAGCCCGAAACCGTCATCTGTTCGCCTTCGGCCCGCACGCGCGAGACGCTGGACCTCGTCCTGCCGCGCTTGGCACCGGTCGACGACGTGCGGCTGGTCAACGAGCTCTACGAGGCCGACGAGGCAACGCTGCTCGCGCTGCTGAGGCTGGAGGGCGCGGACACCGGCTCGCTCCTGGTCGTCGGGCACAACCCATCCATCGAGCAGGCGGCGCTCGCGCTCGCCGCCAGCGCCGCCACCGACGCCGATCTCGAGGCGATGGCGGGAAAGTACCCGACAGCCGCGCTGGCGGTGCTGGATTTCGACGGCGCATGGGCCGACCTTCGCCCCGGCGGCGCCGTGCTCAGCGCCTTCATCCGGCCGCGCGACCTCGCCGGTCACGGGACGCTTTGAAGGATCCGTGTTCCTGACCTATCTGGGGCCGGGGAGACGGGCTTGGCATCCATCACGACCATCACCGACGAAGCCCGCATCGCGATCGACAACGTGGTGGGCACCCTCCTTGGCGGCGGCACGCCGACGCTGCGGCTCGGCGTCACCGGGCTGTCCCGGGCCGGCAAGACCGTCTTCATCACTGCGCTCGTCCACAACCTCGTCCACGGCGGCCGCCTGCCGCTCTTCGAGGCCTATGCGTCGGGCCGGCTCGCCGACGCGAGGCTGCAGCCGCAGCCGGACGACGATGTGCCGCGCTTCGACTACGAGGCGCACGTCCACGACCTCGTCACGGAGCGCGTCTGGCCGCGCTCGACGCGCCGCATCAGCGAGCTCCGTCTCACCCTCCAGTTCGAATCGGCGAGCGGCCTGCGCCGCCGGCTGGGCCGCGGCCGCCTCAACCTCGACATTGTGGACTATCCGGGCGAATGGCTCCTCGACCTCGCCCTTCTCCGGAAATCCTACGCCGAATGGTCGTCGGAGGCGGTGCGGCTGTCGAAGGAGAGCCACCGCGCCGGCCTCGCCGCCGAGTTCCACGGCGCACTCGCCCGCGTGACGCCGGACGGGCCGGAGGACGAGGGCGCGGCGCGCGAGCTCGCCGAGGCGTTCACGCGCTATCTGCGCGCGGCGCGCGCCGACGAGCACGCGCTCTCGATGCTGCCGCCGGGGCGCTTCCTGATGCCGGGCGACCTCGAGGGCTCGCCCGCCCTCACCTTCTCGCCGCTCGACGTGCCTCCCGACCATCGCGCCGGCCGCGACACGCTCGCCGCCATGATGGAGCGGCGCTACGAAGCCTATCGCAGCCATGTCGTGAAGCCGTTCTTCAGGGACCATTTCGCCCGGCTCGACCGGCAGATCGTCCTCGTCGACATGCTCGCCGCGCTCAATGCCGGCCCGGCCGCGATGCGCGACCTCGAGGGCGCGCTCGCCGACGTCCTCGCCTGCTTCAGGCCCGGCCGCGCGAGCTGGCTCACCTCCATCCTCACCCGCCGGATCGACCGCATCCTGTTCGTCGCCACCAAGGCCGACCACGTGCACCACACCGACCACGAGAACCTCGCACGCCTGCTCGCCCGCCTGACGAAGCAGGCGGCGGTGCGCGCCGCCTTCGCCGGGGCGGAGGTGCGGGTGATGCCGCTCGCCGCGGTGCGCGCCACCCGGGAGGTGACGATCGACCGCCGCGGCGAGAGCCTGCCCGCGCTCGTCGGCACGCCGATCGCGGGTGAAAGGGTGGATGGCGAGACCTATGACGGGAAGACGGAGATCGCTCTCTTCCCCGGCGACCTGCCGGGCGATCCCGATATCCTGTTCGAGGCGGGCGCCCGCTCCGGGATGAGCAAGGACGCCGCCACGCTCCGCTATCTCCGCTTCCGGCCCCCGCGCCTGGAACGGACGGCCGAAGGCATGACGCTGTCCCTGCCGCACATCCGGCTCGACCAGGCGATCGAGTACCTCGTCGGGGACAGGCTCCGATGAGCGAGGGACCCGCACGCGGCCAGCGCCGCCCGGCCGCCTTCCGGCTCGACGATCCCGATCTCGCGGAGGTCCGCGAGAGCCTGCTGGAGGATCTGGAGCCGGCGGCCGAGGAGGCGCATGAGGCGGTCGAGATGATCGTCCATCCCCCCCGGCGCGGCATCCGCTGGGGCGCGCTCGCGGCCGCCGCCGGCGGCATGCTCGTCTCGCTCGCCATCGGGCTCTCCATCGACCGGCTGATCCGGGATCTCTTCGCCCGCGCCGACTGGCTGGGCTGGCTGGCGCTCGGCCTGGCCGGCCTGTTCGTGGTCGCCGTCCTGGCGATGGTCGGCCGGGAGCTCCTGGGCATCGCACGTCTGAAGCGGCTCGCGCGCCTGCGCCTCGTTGCCGACAAGGCGGCCGAGAGCAACGAGCGCGCCGACGCGGACCGCGCGGTGGCGGGGCTGCTTTCCCATTTCGCCGGCCGGGCGGACACCGCCAAGGGCCGCCGCATCGTGGCGCAGCACGCCGCCGAGATCATGGACGGCCGCGATCTCCTGATCCTCGCCGAGCGCGACCTCGTCCGGCCGCTCGACGAGCGCGCCCGCGCGATCATCTCCGGAACGGCGCGCCGCGTCTCCGTCGTCACCGCCGTCAGCCCGCGCGCCTTCATGGACATGGCCTATGTGCTGTGGGAGAGCCTCCGGCTGATCCGGCGGCTCTCGACGCTCTACGGCGGCCGGCCGGGCACGTTCGGCATGGTGCGGCTCACCAAGGCGGTGTTCACGCATCTCGCCGTCACCGCGACGATCGCCGTCGGCGACACCGTCCTGCAGCAGGTGCTCGGCCACGGCCTCGCGGCGCGGCTCTCGGCGCGCTTCGGCGAGGGCGTCGTCAACGGGCTGATGAGCGCGCGGATCGGGCTCGCCGCGATGGACGTCTGCCGGCCGCTGCCCTTCATCAAGGAGGAGCGGCCGCGGCTGAAGGACCTCGCGTCCGGGCTCGTCACCGGCGGCGAGCGCGAGGCGCTCCAGCAGCTTCGCTGAACGGCGTTACGGTTAACGATCCGTTTGGATTTGGACGAATAGACTCGCGCCACAGCCGCCGTTCGCGAGCCATGGAGTCCGAAGATGCCGCGCGTGCCCGCACTCGCCCTCGCCGCCCTGATCGCGACCGCGCCGGCCGCAATGGCCGCCCCCGACGAGGCGCTCACCTTCATGCAGCGCTTCTCGGGCGAATGGCTCGGCACGGGGCAGTTGCTGATCGGGCCTCAGGTCGGAACGAAGTTCCACTGCGCGCTCGCCGGCGATCCGAGCCGGACGCAGATGACGCTCGGCATGACCGGCAAGTGCTGGATGGGATCGCTGTCGGCGCCCGTCTACGCCAACATCCGCTACAACGAGGAGACCGCCCGCTTCTACGGCGCCTTCATGGACGGGGCGGCCGGCAACGGCGTCGACATCATGGGCAACCAGACCGAGAAGGGGGTTTCGCTGCGCCTCGTCCGCGGCCCGGCCCAGGGCAGCATGGTGGCCGAGCCGATCGGCGACAAGCAGATGAAGGTCGTGCTGTCCCTCTACGACCGCAAGAACGACCGGCACATCCCGGTCGCAGCGATGGGATTCACGCGGAAGGAAGCGTCCGAGATGGGGCTGCCGAGCCTCGATCTGTCGGAGTTCGACACCTCCTCGCGCAGCCGCGTCGCCAACGTCCAGTAGGGCCGCCCGTTCCGGGCTACCGATCCCGGACCCGCCCGTCTAGGATCGCCCCGACGATCCGGATGGCGCGATGTTCCTCACCTTCTTCGCGGAGCTGAAAGGCGCGGGCGTTCCCGTCACCCTGCGGGAATACCTGACCCTGCTCGACGCGATGGAGGCCGACCTCCCGGGCAGGAGCGTCGACGACTTCTACTATCTCGCGCGCGCCGCGCTGGTGAAGGACGAGGCCAATCTCGACCGCTTCGACCGCGTCTTCGGGGCCGTCTTCAAGGGCCTGGAGGCGGCTGGCGGCGGAACGGGCGCGGACGTCCCCGAGGACTGGCTCCGCCGGCTCGCGGAGCGCCATTTCAGCGAGGAGGAGAAGCGGCTCGTCGAGTCGCTCGGCGGCTTCGAGGCTTTGATGGAGACCCTGAAGAAGCGCCTCGCCGAGCAGAGGGGGCGCCACCAGGGCGGATCGAAGTGGATCGGGACCGGCGGCACGTCGCCGTTCGGCGCATTCGGCTACAATCCCGAGGGGATCCGGATCGGGCAGCACGAGAACCGCAGCTTCCGCGCCGCCAAGGTCTGGGACGAGCGCCGCTTCCGCGACCTCGATTCCACCCGGGAGATCGGCACCCGCAACATCAAGGTGGCGCTGCGCAGGCTGCGCCGGTTCGCCCGCACCGGCGCGGCCGATGAGCTCGATCTGGACGGCACGATCCGCTCGAGCGCCCACCGCGGCTATCTCGACGTGCGCCTCAGGCCGGAGCGGCGGAACGCCGTGAAGGTGCTTCTCTTCTTCGACGTCGGCGGCTCGATGGACTGGCACGTCCAGGTCACCGAGGAGCTGTTCTCCGCGGCGCGCTCCGAGTTCAAGACGATGGAGCACTTCTACTTCCACAACTGCCTCTACGAGACGGTCTGGAAGGAGAATGCCCGGCGCCATGCCGAGCGGCTGGAGACGGTCGACATCCTGCGCACCTACCCGGCCGACTATCGCGTCGTCTTCGTCGGCGACGCCTCGATGAGCCCGTACGAGCTGACCCATCCGGGTGGCTCCGTCGAGCACTGGAACGAGGAGCCCGGCGCAGCCTGGCTCGCCCGCGTGCTGGAACGGTTCGAGAAGGCGGCATGGCTCAACCCGGTGCCGGAAGGGCACTGGGGCCACACCTGGTCGATCAGGGCGGTGCGCGAGCTGATGGGCGGCCGGATGTACCCTCTCACCCTCGACGGGCTGGAGGGGGCCATGCGGGCGCTCGCCCGATAGCCGGCAACCGGCCTTTACCGTTCCTGAAGAGGTGCGGCGCTAGAACCGGGCCTGTGGGATACGGGGCGGATCGATCCGTGGCAGAACCGGCACTTGCGATGAACGACGAGCCTGCAGCGCGTGACGGCGCAGCGTCGGAGGAGGCCGCTCCGGCGCTCTCTTCCGAGGTCCTCACGGGTGCGGGCGCCTATGCGGCCCTCCGCTCCGACTGGCTTCTCGTCAAGGCCCTCCAGCCGAGCGCCTCGGTGTTCCAGGCTCCGGATTTCCTCAGCCTCTGGGCGGAGCATTTCGCAAAGGGCCCGCTCGACCGGACGCTGAAGACGATCGTGGTGCGGCAGGCTGGCCGCCCCGTGCTGATCTGGCCCCTTCAGGTTTCGAGGGGCAGGCTCGCCAAGGTCGCGGTCGCCGCCGGGCGGCCGTTCTCGCAATACGACGAGTTCATCCTCGATCCGCGCTGCAGCCAGGGCGAGGCGACGCGCGCGGCCTACGACCGGCTGATGGCCGACGTCAGGCCCGACATCCTGCAGTTCGCGCAGGTCCGGAAGGACGGCGCCCTCTTCCGGACGCTGCTCGCGGACAAGCAGCCGATCAGCGCCGAAGGCGCCCCCTATGCCGAGATCGGGTCCGACGGCTTCGCGGGATTCATGAGCCGGATCAAGCAGAAGGTCGGACGCGAGCAGCGCCGCCGCCTCCGTCTCCTCGGCGAGCAGGGCGAGGTCCGCTTCGAGATCTCGGGCGACAGCGGCACCGCGGCAGACTGGCTGGCGATGGCGATCGACATGAAGCGCCAGTGGCTCACCGACACGGGCAAGGTGAGCACGACCTACATGGACGAGCGCACGAACGAGCTCTTCCCCGCGCTCGCCCGCAGCCTCGGCGAAGCGACCTCGCCGGTCCGCCTGGCCGTCGCGCGGCTGACCGTCTCCGGCGAGCCCGCCGCCTACGAGGTCGGCCTGATCGACGCCGGCCGGTACTTCCTCTATCTCGGCACCTATTCGCAGCGCTATGCGAAGTTCAGCACCGGCAACCTGCTTGCCCAGCAGGCGATCGAATGGTGCGCGGAGAACGGCATCGGCGTCTACGACATGATGGCGCCGCGCTCGCAGCACAAATCGGACTGGAGCACCGGCGAGGTCGAGGTGTTCGACTACGCCATCCCGACCAGCCGCCGCGGCGAGCTCTATCTCGACCTGGTCGTTCGGCGCCTGCGGCCCGGGATGAAGCGCGTGTTCTATTCCCTTCCCGCGCCGATCCGATCGGCCATCGCAGGCCGGGCCCTGCGGATCTGAGGCGGCTCGGGCCGGCGCGGCTCAGATCACGCCGAGCTTCTTCTGCAGCGACGACGACGAGGTCGTGTACTGGAACACGATCCGCTGGTTGGGGTGGACGATCCGCTTCGCCGCCTGCGCCATCAGCGCGCCTTCGTGGAAGCCGGACAGGATGAGCTTCAGCTTGCCCGCGTACCAGTTGATGTCGCCGATCGCGAAGATGCCGGGCTCCGAGGTCTCGAACTTCTCCGTGTCGACCTCGATCAGGTTCTCGTGGAGGTTCAGGCCCCATTCCGCGACCGGGCCGAGCTTCATGGTGAGCCCGAAGAAGGGCAGCATGCGCGTGCACGGCACCTCGACCTCGCCGTCCGGCCCCTTCACGACGGCGGCGCGCAGCTCGCCGTTCTCTCCCGCCAGCGCGGAGATCTGCCCCTGCTGGAAAGCGATCATCCCCTGGTCGCGCAGCGCGAACATCTTGTTGACGGAATCGGGGGCCGCGCGGAACTCGGGGCGGCGGTGCACGAGCGTGAGGCTCTTCGCGAGGGGCTGAAGGTTGAGCGTCCAGTCGAGCGCGGAATCGCCGCCGCCGACGATCAGGAGGTCGTGGCCGCGGAAATCCTCCATGCGCCTCACCGAATAGAAGACGCTCTTTCCCTCGTAGGCCTCGATGCCGGGGATCGGCGGGCGCTTGGGCTGGACCGAGCCGCCGCCGGCGGCGATCACCACCACCTTGCAGCGAAAGGTGGTCCCGCCGTCGGTGCGGAGGCGGAAATCGCCCTCTTCGGTGCGCTCGAGCTCGGTCACCATCTCGCCGAAATGGAACTCCGGCGCGAAGGGCTGGATCTGCTCCATCAGCTTGTCGACGACGCCCTGGGCCGAGATCTCCGGCCAGGCCGGGATGTCGTAGATCGGCTTCTCGGGGTAGAGCTCCGTGCACTGCCCGCCCGGCCGGTCGAGAATGTCGACGAGATGGCATTTCAGGTCGAGCAGCCCGAGCTCGAACACGGCGAACAGGCCGCACGGGCCCGCTCCCACGATCACGACGTCGGTTTCGACCAGGTTGGTAAGCATGGCAACTCCAATCGGTGCGATCCGCGGACGGATCAGGCCTGGCGCTCCGGAACCCGCACGACGAGGCCGTCCAGACCGTCCGTCACGCGTATCTGGCAGGAAAGCCGGGAACCCGGCCGGACGTCGTAGGCGAAGTCGAGCATGTCCTCTTCCATCGGCTCCGGCGTGCCGGTCGCGGCGCGCCACTCGTCCTCGACATAGACGTGGCAGGTCGCGCAGGCGCAGGCGCCGCCGCATTCCGCTTCGATGCCGGGAACGCCGTTCCTGATCGCCGCCTCCATCACGGTGGATCCGGACCCGGCCTCCACCTCGTAACGCGTGTCGTCGGAGGTGATGAAGGTAATTTTTGCCATCTTGTCGGCGCCCTTTGGAATGCGGGACGCGGTTTAGACTGCCACCCCCCGCTGTCAAGGCGAGCAACTGCCGCACGAGCGGCTTGTTCGTCGGCGGTAAAACCCGCCGGCGCCGGGCCGCTCCTGCCCTTGGGCAGCCACAGTCCCGATGCAGGGATACGCTCTGCGCGCGCTTTGCAGGTTGCGCTTTCCGGACGGGCGGCGACAGGGCCGGCCACGACCTGTCCAGAATTGAGACGATACTTGCGGCCCGAGCTTCAGATCGTTCGGAAAGCTTGGGATTCCGCCGGGAAATCGGCGGTTTCGGCCTTTCACGACCGCAGCAGTGTCAGTAGTATGCGCCCCGTCAGCGCGGGGACGGCACGCATCCGCGCCATGACGGCGCATCCGTTTTGAGTTCACGCGTACGGGCCGGGGCGAACGATCGATGAGCAAACTTCCGAAAAGCGAAGCGACCGAAGCGGCCCTTTCGGCCGTCGAAGAGGCCCTGAAGATCGATTTCGCCGCGGCAAGCGCGGACGATGCACGCAGCGCCGAGCGGCCGAGCGCGCCGCCGGCCAAGGGCCGCG
>JAEZEK010000216.1 GCA_023417735.1 Pseudomonadota bacterium
GATCAGCGCCGGCGCGAGGTCGCCGATCGGCGAGCCGTTCGCGATGTTGCCGCCGACCGTCCCCGCATTTCGGATCTGGACCGAGGCGAAGCGGCGCATCAGCTCGCCGAAATCGGCATGGAGCCGGCCGAGCGCGTCCGCGGCATCGCGAAGCGTCACGCCGGCGCCGATCCGCAGCGCGCCGGCCGTCTCCTCGATGCGCCGCAGATCCGGCACGCGCCCGGCGTCGATCAGCGTGGCCAGGCGCCGGTGCTGCTTCGTGACCCGGAGGCCGACATCGGTCGCGCCGGCGACGAGGATCGCGTCGGGGTGCGATGCACAGGTCGCGGCGAGGTCACTGAGCGTGGTGGGGGCGAACCAGTCCTGGCCCGCCGCCGCGACGTGCAGCGTGGCTTGGCCGCCGAGGCTCTCCAGCCGCGCCGCCGTCGCGGCTTCGCCCGTGCGGTCGCACGGAACCGCGCCCGCCGCCAGCCCCGCCTCCACGATCGGGCCGTAGCCGGTGCAGCGGCAGAGATTGCCGGCGAGCCAGTCCTTCACGCCCTGGCGGCTGCCGAGCCGGCCTTCCAGCCGCCCGGCATGGAGCTGCATGACGAAGCCCGGCGTGCAGAAGCCGCATTGCGAGCCGTGGTGCTCGACGAGCGCCGCCTGCACCGGGTCGAGCGGCGCGCCCGGCCGCGCGAGGTCCTCGACGGTGGTGAGTTGCCGTCCGTGCAGCACCGGCACGAACTGGATGCAGGAATTCACCGTGCGGTGGCGGAGCCCGCCCGCCCCGTCGGGCTCGGAGAGCACCACCGTGCAGGCGCCGCAATCGCCTTCCGCGCAGCCCTCCTTCGTGCCGGTGCGGCGCTCGTGCCGGCGCAGATAGTTGAGCACCGTCAGCGTCGGCGACACGCCTTCGAGCGCGCGCTCCTCCTCGCCGAGCAGGAACCGGATCGCGTCGGCCATCAGCTGCCCCGGTAGGTCGAATAGCCGAACGGCGAGACGAGGAGCGGCACGTGGTAGTGCGCGTCCGGGTCGGCGATGCCGAACCGGATCACGATCTCGTCGAGGAACTTCGGCTCCGGCAGATCGAGCCCGATCCGCTCGAAATAGCCGCCCGCGCCGAAGACGAGGTCGAAGCGCCCGGCCCGCATCGCCGCCCCTTCGAGGAGCGGCGCGTCGCAGCGCCCGTCGGCATTCGTCACCGCCGCCGCGATCTCCCGGGCGCCATCGGCCTCCAGGAGCCTGAGCCGCATGCCGGCGGCGGGCCGGCCACGGGCGGTGTCGAGGACATGGGTGGTCAGACGGCCCATCGGAGCCTCGCCGACCGGGCAACGGGATTCGTACAACGCATCGGCAGACTATGCCCCGCGGCGGAAATCCGTCAAAGGGGAAGCGCGGAGCATGTCATGCCGGACCGAAGACTCGACCCCCGCCCCTCCACGCTTGCCCGCGACGCCTTCGTGGCGCGCTTCGGCGCCGTTTACGAGCATTCGCCCTGGATCGCGGAAGCGGCATGGGACGCCGGCATCGGGCCGGAGGCGGACACGCCCGAAGGGCTCGCCGAGGCGCTCCGCCGCGCGCTCGCCGCCGCGCCCGGCGAAGCCAAGCTGGCTCTGATTCGCGCCCATCCCGACCTCGCCGGCCGCGCGGCGATCGCCGGGGAGCTCACCCGCTCCTCGCGCGACGAGCAGGCCGGCGCCGGTCTCGACCGCTGCACGCCGGAGGAGTTCCGCCGCTTCCAGGAGTTGAACGCGGCCTATTGGGCGAAGTTCGGCTTCCCCTTCATCCTGGCCGTCGCGGGCCGCACGCGGCAGGAGATCCTCGCCGCCTTCGAGGCCCGTCTCGGCAATCCCCCCGAGGCCGAGTTCGCCGAGGCGCTCCGCCAGGTCGACCGCATCGCCGCGCTACGTCTCGCCGCGATGGCAGGGCCGGCAGGCTAGCTCTTCGTGCGGCGGCCGGGCTCGGCCGCGCCGCCCTTCGCCGCATCCCGCCCCGCCGGCTCGTCGTCCTGCAGGATGCGCACGGCGGCGCCGTCGAGGTCGTCGAACTGGCCGGACCGGAGCGACCAGAGGAACGCCGCGAGGCCCGCCAGCCCGAGGAACAGCGCGACCGGGATGAGGAAGAGGAGCCCGTTCATGCGACCGCCTCCTGCAGCTTGCGCGCCGCTTTCGCCGCCGCGCGCTGGCGCATGCGGACCATCAGCGGCAGCCGGAGCGAGTTGCCCGTCACGATGATCGAGGAGGTCGACATCGCCACCGCCGCGATGAGCGGCGTGGCGTAGCCGAGGATGGCGATCGGCACGGCGATCATGTTGTAGCCGATCGCCAGCGCGAAGTTCTGGAAGACCAGCCGCCGCGCCGTGCGGGCGACCCTCAGCGCCATGACGACCGGCTCGAGCTTGCGCCCGGTGAAGACGAGGTCCGCCGCCGCCTGGCTGATGTCGGAGGCGTTCGCCGGCGACATCGAGACATAGGCGGCCGCGAGCGCCGGCGCGTCGTTGATGCCGTCGCCGACCATCAGCACCTTGCGGCCGTCGCGCTCGAGGTCGGCGAGCGCCGCCGCCTTCACGGCCGGCGTGGCGTGCGACGTCCAGGCCGGGATGCCGAGCCGCTTCGCGGTCGCCTCGACCGCCTCGCGACGGTCTCCGGACAGGAGCTGGACCGCGTAGCCCATCTTGCGCAATGCGGCGACGGTGGCGGCGGCGTCCGGGCGGACGGCGTCCTCGAAGCGGAACGCGACGGGCACCTCGCCCTCCACCCGCAGCCAGATCTCCGAGAGCGGCGCCGAGCCATGATCGGCGCTCGGGCCGCCGACCCAGTCGCGGCGGCCGAGCCGGACCAGTCGCCCTCCGGCGCGTCCTTCCATCCCGGCGCCGGGATGCTCGGCGA
>JAEZEK010000223.1 GCA_023417735.1 Pseudomonadota bacterium
GAGTAGCCACGCCGCTCGCCGCCGGCGGGTGGATCCGGCGCCCACGCCGTCCGAGGCCTGCGTCCGCCGCAGACCTGCCCTGCTCGGCGGCCGCTGCCTCGCGGGCGGGCAGATGCCTATCTCCACGCCATCATCGTCATTGAAGAAGTGGAGGCGCGTGATGGCGCGCAAGATCAATTCGGTCGTCGACCGTTTCCGGCGCTGGAGGCGCTACCGCTCGACCGTGCGGCAGCTGGCGGCGCTCTCGAACCACGAGCTGAGCGACCTCGGCATCAGCCGCGGACAGATCGAGAGCGTGGCGCGGCAGGCGGTCCGGCTCTGACCGGGCGCCGGACGGCGCTGCAAGGAAACGAGCCCGGCGGATCCGCTCCGCCGGGCTTTCTTCTCGCGGTGATGCGAGCGGCCGCCGGCCGTCCGCTCGGGCGGCCGTCACTTGGGCAGATCGCCCTCCACCCCCTCGACGTAGTAGTTCATGCCGAGCAGCTCGGAATCCGGCATGGTCTGGCCCTCGGCGACCGCCTCGGAGCCGTCCTGCTTCCTGATCGGGCCGGTGAACGGGTGGAGCTCGCCCAAGCGGATCTTCTCCTCGGTCTCCTCGGCCATCTGCTTCACGTCGTCCGGCACGTTGGTGTAGGGCGCCATCTCGACCATGCCTTCCGGGATGCCGTACCAGACGTCATGGGATTCCCATGACCCGTCGAGCATCGCCTTCACGCGCTCCACGTAATAGGGGTTCCAGTTGTCGACGATGGCGGTCAGCTGGGCCTTCGGGGCGAACTCGATCATGTCCGAGGCCTGGCCGAAGGCATAGGCGCCGCGCTCCTGCGCGATCTGGAGTGCGGCGGGCGAATCCGTGTGCTGCGCGAGGATGTCGACGCCCTGGTCGAGCAGCACCTTCGCCGCGTCCGCCTCCTTGCCCGGATCGTGCCAGGTGTTCGCCCAGACCACCTTCACCGTGAAGTCGGGGTTCAGCGTGCGCGCGCCGATCACGAAGGCGTTGATGCCCATCACCACTTCCGGGATCGGGAAGGAGGCGATGTAGCCCGCCGTGCCGGATTTCGACATCTTCGCCGCGATCTGGCCGAGGATGTAGCGGCCCTCGTAGAAGCGGGCATTGTAGGTCGCGACGTTCGCCGCCTGCTTGAACCCGGTCGCGTGCTCGAACTTCACGTCCTTGAAGCGCTGCGCGACCTTGAGCGTCGGGTTCATGAACCCGAAGGAGGTGGTGAAGATCAGCTTGTTGCCGGCGCGCGCGAGCTGTTCGATCACGCGCTCGGCGTCAGGGCCCTCCGAGACGTTCTCCACATAGGTGGTCTCGACTTGGCCCGGGAAGGCCTCCTCGACCGCCTGCCGGCCGATCTCGTGGCGCTGCGACCAGCCGCCGTCATTGCGCGGGCCCACATAGATGAACCCGACCTTCAGCTTCTCCTGTGCGCCGGCGCTCCCCGCCGCGACCGCCAGCGCCGCCGCGGCGACCGCCAGCCTGATCCAGTTTCTCATGTCCCTCCTCCAGGAACTCGCTCGGCCAACTCCCGCCAGACCGTCGGCCGAACCGGACTGGCGCCTCCCGTTCACCGCGCCGGCACGAACGGCCTGCCGAGGCAGGCCGGCGTGTTCGCGCGCAGCACCATCTTGTTCCTCGATATGACGACGAGAACGGCGATCGTCGCAAGATAGGGAAGCATTGAAATGAATTGCGAGCTGATGCGGATGCCGACCCCCTGCGCATGGAAGCCAAGGATCGCGACCGCCCCGAACAGGTAGGCGCCGACGGCCAGGCGCCACGGCAGCCAGCTCGCGAAGACGACGAGGGCGAGCGCGATCCAGCCGCGGCCGGCCGTCATGTTCTCGGTCCACAGCGGCGTGTAGGCGAGCGAGAGGTAACCGCCGCCGAGCCCCGCGCAGAAGCCGCCGAAGAGCACGGCCGCCCAGCGCGTCGCGAAGACGGAGATGCCGAGATTGTGCGCCGAATCGTGGCTGTCGCCGACGGCGCGCAGCATCAGCCCGGCTCGCGTCCGGAACAGGAACCAGGAGACCGCGCCGACGAGCACGAAGGACAGGTAGACCAGCGCGTCCTGCCCGAACAGGACGGGGCCGACGAAGGGCAGGTCGCGAAGGCCCGGGATGGCGAGGCTGGGAAGCTTCACCCCCGGCCTGCCGATGAAGCTCTCCCCGAGCATCGCCGAGGCGCCGAGCCCCAGCAGCGTCAGCGCGAGCCCGGTCGCGACCTGGTTGGCCGCGAGATTGATCACGAGGAACGCGAACGGCACGGCGAGGAGCAGTCCCGCGAGACCTGCCGCGAGGATGCCCGCTGAAGGCGATCCGGTCATGGCGGCACCTGCGAACCCGGCGACCGCCCCGACTGCCATCATGCCTTCCAGGCCGAGGTTCAGGACGCCCGCACGCTCGGCCACGAGCTCGCCGATGCCGGCGAGGAGGAGCGGCGTGGCCGCCGTGATGACCGTCAGGACGATCGCGGTGAGGATGGCGAGGTCAGCCATGCGCGGTCTCCCCGGCCACAGCCTTCGCCGGGCGCCACTCGAGCCGGATGCGGTAGGCGATGAGGGTGTCGCAGGCCAGCAGCACGACGAGGAGCAGCCCCTGGAACAGGCGGGTGACGTTGGCCGACAGGCCGAGCGTGACCTGCGCCCCTTCGCCGCCGAGATAGGTGAGCGCGAGCAGCAAGGCGGCGGCGAGGATGCCGAGCGGGTTGAGGCGGCCCAGGAACGCCACGATGATCGCGGCGAAGCCGTAGCCGGGCGAAATCGTCGGGCGGAGCTGCCCGATCGTGCCGGCGACCTCCAGGATGCCGGCGAGCCCCGCCAGGGCACCGGAAACCAGGAAGACCGAGAGCGTGACGGCGCTGCGGCGGAAGCCGGCGAAGCGCGCGGCGCGCGGAGCCTCGCCTGCGACCTTGATGGCGAAACCCGAAACAGAGCTGCCGAGGCGGAGGTACACGATCAGCGCGACGAGCGGCGCGAACAGCACGCCCCAGTGCAGTCGGCCGCTCTCGGTGACGAGCGGCATGGTCGCGGCCGGGCCGAACAGGGCCGATTCGGGAAAGTTGAAGCTGCCCGGATCGCGCCAGGGGCCGCGGACGAGCCAGTCGAGCAGGAGCAGCGCGACGTAGCTCAGCATCAGGCTGGTCAGGATCTCGCTCGCGCCGAAGCGGTTCTTGAGGATGGCGGGAACGGCACCGTAGAGCGCGCCTCCGACCATGCCGCAGACGAGCATCAGGGGCAGGACCAGCGGCCCTTCCCATTCCGGCAGGAGGATCGGCAGGGCCGCGCCGAAGATCGCGCCCGCCGTGAACTGCCCCTCGGCGCCGATGTTCCAGACGTTGGCCCGGAAGCAGAGGGCGAGACCGACCGCGATGAGCGCGAGCGGCGCCGCCTTGATGACCAGCTCCTCGAGCGACCACCATTCGGTGAGCGGCGCAACGAAGTAGACGTAGAGGCCGCGCACGGGATCGACGCCGAGGAGAGCGAACAGGATCGCTCCGATCGCCAGCGTGAGCAGAGTTGCGATCGCCGGCGACAGGAGCGCCATGCGGAAGGAGGGCTCCGCCCGCGGGACGAGGCTAAGGCGCATGCGCGGCGGCCGCCTCCCCGTTCGGGCCGAGCCCGTCATGGCTGTGGTGAATCCCGCCCATCAGGAGGCCGATCTGCTCCGCGGTGAGCGAACTGGCCGGATGGGCTTGCGACAGCCGGCCCTCGGACATCACCGCGATGCGATCGGCGATCTCGAAGATCTCGTCCAGGTCCTGGCTGATCAAGAGCACCGCCGCCCCCGATTCGGCCAACGACACCAGCGCTTTCCGGATCGTCCGAGCCGCGCCGGCATCGACCCCCCAGGTCGGCTGGCTGACGACCAGCAGCGCCGGCGCGCGGTCGATCTCCCGCCCGACCACGAACTTCTGCAGATTGCCGCCGGAGAGCGAGCCCGCCCGCGGATCGGGGCTGCCGCGGCGCACGTCGAAACGCTCGGCGACCCGGACCTCCACGTCCTGCGCCGCCTTGTGGTCGATGCGCCCGCGGCGCGCCACCGGCTCGCGCGTGGCGTGCCGGGTCAGGACGACGTTGTCGGACAGTCGGAACGCCGCGACCGCGCCGTGGCCGAGGCGCTCCTCGGGAACGAAGGCGGCGCCGAGCCGACGCCGCTCGTTCACGCCGCGCCGGCCGACCGGCTGCCCGTCGATCAGGACGGCGCCTTCGTCTTCCGCCAGCCGTTCGCCGGAAATCGCGTCGAAGAGCTCCTGCTGGCCGTTGCCGGCGACGCCGGCGATGCCCACGATCTCGCCCGACCGGACGATCAGGTCGATGCCGCGCAGGCTGACGCCGAACGGGCTGTCCGCAGGCAGCGAGAGGTTCTCGAGCCGCAGCCTCTCGCTGCCCGTCATCCGGGCCTCCGCGCGCTCGACGCCGCCGATCTCGCTGCCGACCATGAGGCGCGCCAGGGTGCGCGCGCTCTCCTGCCTCGGATCGGCTTCGCCCACCACCTTGCCGCGCCGGAGGATCGTGGCGCGGGCGGCGATCTCGACCACTTCGGCGAGCCGGTGGGTGATGTAGAGGATCGCGACGCCCTCGTCGGAGAGCCGCTTCAGCGTCTCGAACAGGACACTGCTTTCCTGCGGGGTCAGCACCGAGGTCGGCTCGTCCATGATGATGAGCCGCGGCTCCTGGAGCAGACAGCGCACGATCTCCACCCGCTGGCGCTCGCCGACGGAAAGCTCGCCGACGCGGCGATAGGGCTCGACGGAAAGGCCGTAGCGGCGCACGCAATCGTCGATGCGGGCGGCGAGCACGGAAAGCGGCTGGTGCCCGGGCAGCCCGAGCGCCACGTTCTCCACCACGGTCATCGCGTCGAACAGCGCAAAGTGCTGGAAGACGACGCCGATGCCCTTGGCGCGGGA
>JAEZEK010000170.1 GCA_023417735.1 Pseudomonadota bacterium
GAGCGGGGCCTACGACGGCCGCGCCGGCGCCGACCGCGATCCCGAGAAAGAACCCGCCCCGTACGATCTCCCGCAGCGCCATCCCGCCCCGTCCTCCCGCTCTCGAACGCTCCTACTAGATGCGCAAGATTGCAGCCGGAGGACAAGAGGGCCGGTGCCGCGGGCGTGAGCGGGGCCGGCCGGTGGCCGGCTCGGCGGCCGCAGCCTTTCCCGCGCATTTCCGTTAGAGTGGCGGTGCGCCGCCTCGTCCAGGGATCCCGACCTCCGACATGTCCTTCCGCTCCATCTACCGGCACGGCTTCGTGCGCGTCGCCGCCTGCACGATCGCCGCGCGTCTCGCCGACCCCGCGGCGAACGCGGCCTCGATCCTCGCCGCCGCGCGCGCGAGCGACGAACGCTCCGCCGCGCTCGTCGTGCTGCCCGAACTGTCGCTCTCGGCCTATTCGATCGACGACCTGCTGCTCCAGGACACGCTTCTCGATGCGGTCGAGGCGGGGGTCGCCGCGATCCTCGCCGGCTCGCGCGACCTGCTTCCCGTCATCCTCTTCGGCGCGCCGCTCCGCCATCGCGGCCGCGTCTACAATTGCGCGCTCGCCGTCCATCGCGGCCGGCTCCTCGGCGTCGTGCCCAAGGTCCACCTGCCGAACTACCGCGAGTTCTACGAGCGGCGGCATTTCGGCTCGGGCGACGACACCGACGGCGGCACCATAGCCGTCGCCGGGGAGACCGCGCCGTTCGGCCCCGACGTCCTTTTCGAAGCCGAGGACGTGCCGGGCTTCGTCCTCCACGCCGAGATCTGCGAGGATTTCTGGGTGCCGGTGCCGCCGTCGGCGGAGGCCGCGCTCGCCGGCGCCACCGTGCTCGCCAACCTGTCCGCTTCCAACATCACCATCGGCAAGGCGGAGACGCGCCGGCTGCTCTGCCGCTCGGCCTCGGCGCGCTGCCTCGCCGCCTACGTCTACTCCGCCGCGGGCGCCGGCGAATCGACCACCGACCTCGCCTGGGACGGCCAGGCCGACATCTACGAGAACGGGGAGCTGCTCGCCTGCACCGAGCGCTTCCCGTCGAGCGACGAGATCGCCATCGCCGACGTCGACCTCGATCTCCTCCGACAGGAGCGGGCGCGGATGGGCACGTTCGACGACAACCGGCGCCGGATGCTCGGCGGCGCCGACCCGTTCCGCCGCGTCCGCTTCCGGCTCGACCCGCCCGGGGGCGATTTCGGGCTCGCGCGCGCGGTCGAGCGCCACCCCTTCGTGCCGGCCGACCCGGAGCGGCTCGCGCTCGACTGCTACGAGGCCTACAACATCCAGGTCGCGGGGCTCGTGCAGCGCCTGGAGGCGGCGCACATCAGGCGCATCGTGATCGGCGTCTCGGGCGGGCTCGATTCGACGCAGGCGCTGATCGTCGCCGCCAAGGCGTTCGACCGGCTCGGCCGCGACCGCAAGGACATCCTCGCCTTCACCATGCCGGGCTTCGCCACCAGCGACCGCACGAAGGCCAATGCGCACCGGCTGATGGCGGCGCTCGGCGTCTCCGCGCACGAGCTCGACATCAGGCCGGCGGCGCGGCAGATGCTCGCCGATCTCGACCATCCCTTCGCCCGCGGCGAGCCGGTCCACGACGTCACCTTCGAGAACGTCCAGGCCGGGCTCAGGACCGACTATCTGTTCCGCCTCGCCAACCAGCGCGCGGGGATCGTGCTCGGCACCGGCGACCTCTCCGAGCTCGCGCTCGGCTGGAGCACCTACGGCGTCGGGGACCAGATGTCCCATTACAACGTCAATGCCGGCGTTCCGAAGACGCTCATCCAGCACCTCATCCGCTGGGTCGTCGCCTCCGGCCAGTTCGACGAGGACGTCGGGGTGACGCTCGAGTCCATCCTCGGCACGGAGATCTCGCCGGAGCTCGTGCCGGTCGCGGAGGGCGAGACGCCGCAGAGCACGGAGGCCAAGATCGGCCCCTACGACCTCCAGGACTTCAACCTGTTCTACACGCTCCGCTACGGCTTCCGGCCCTCGAAGATCGCGTTCCTGGCGCTCCATGCCTGGGGCGATCCGGAGGCGGGCGCCTGGCCGCCGGGCTATCCGGAGGAGCGGCGCAGGGGCTACGACCTCCCGGCCATCAAGCATTGGCTGCGCGTCTTCCTGCAGCGCTTCTTCGGCTTCAGCCAGTTCAAGCGCTCGGCCATGCCGAACGGCCCGAAGGTCGCGGCCGGAGGCTCGCTGTCGCCGCGCGGCGACTGGCGCGCGCCCTCCGACGGCAATGCGCGGATCTGGATCGAGGAGCTGGAGCGCAACGTCCCCGACGCTTGAGGCGCCGGCGCGTTCCCGCCCTGGCCTGCCATCGCCTCGGCGGGCACGGGCATGACGACCGTGGCGGCGGCTCCCGGTGGGGCAGTGCCACGCCGTGCCGTCATTGCGGCGCCATCAGACCCGCCGCCCCTCCGGCCCGGCATGACCCGACGCGGGATCAGAGCAGGGAATCGACCATGAGCTTGGTCCCGACCACCGCCAGCAGCGCCAGGATGAAGCGGTCGAAGAAGGTTCGCGAGAAGCGGCGCGCCAGCCATGCCCCGACGGGCATGAAGGCCAGGAGCGGGACGATGGCGGCCGCGCTGGCGAGGAACCGGTCCTGCGTCATGATGCCGAGGTAGCCGAGCGTCGGCAGCTGGACGACGGTGACGACGAAGAAATAGCTGGAGATGGTGGCGATGAAGACCGGGCGCTCGAGCCGCATCGCATTGAGGAAGGTCACCGCCGTCGGCGCGGACATGCCGGCGGCGCCCTGGAGCATGCCGGAGGCCATGCCGAGCGGCAACGACAGCCGCAGGCCCGCCGCGTAGCTGACGATCCAGTCCGGCTTGAGCAGCCGGAAGCCGATATAGGCGAACACCGCCAAGGCCATGATGAGGGACAGCAGGTCCTGGTCGAGGCTCGCGAGCGCATAGGAGCCGAACAGCATGCCGAGGGAGCCCGCCACCGTGAACGTGGCGAAGAACGCCCAGGGCAGGCGATGCGCGCGGTAGACCCAGGCCTGCCCGAGATTGGTGAGGATGCCGGGCACGACCATCACCGCAACGGCGAAGGGCACGTCGACGAGCATCGCCAGCGCGGGCACCGCGACCAGCGGGGCGCCAGCCCCGGTCGCCCCCTTCAGGAGACCGCCGAGCGCCAAACAGATGAAAGCCAAGAGCACCGCCGTTCCCCCGGTCGTTTTTCTTGCAGCGGCAGCGTTCTAGCCGCAGTCGCGAAGACTAGGAAGGGCGTCCTCGCCGGTCTCGTCGCGGGGCTGCGGGGACGGCGCGCCCGTCCGGCCGAACCTGCGCAGGATGCCGCTTGCGCGGCGGGGCAGGACGACAGCGGCGGGGGAGGC
>JAEZEK010000176.1 GCA_023417735.1 Pseudomonadota bacterium
CCTCGGCACCGCCGAGGAGGCCGAAGGCGAGCCGGGTGGCGACGACCAGCACCGCCTCGCTGCCGGCGAGCCGCGCGAAGGCGATGGCGTTTCCCGCCTGCTCGCCCTCGACGGCGAGCGGCGCGTAGCCGCCCGCGGCGAAGAGCGCCGGCTTCTCGCGCCTGAGCGCCAGCCCGGCCCGCATCAGCCTGAGCTTCGGCGTGCCGTCGCGCCATCCGGCGAGCGGATCGTCGACGGCGTCAGCCGCCTCGATCGCGTTCAGGCGGCCCTGGAGGCGATCGTAATCGACGGGCCGACGGTTGTCGGGGTCGACCAGGCTGAGGTCCCAGGCCTCCGTGCCCTGGTAGATGTCGGGCACGCCGGGGGCGCAGAGCTTCACGGCGATCTGGGAGAGGCCGTTCAGCGCGCCGGCGGTCCAGATCGGCGTGCAGACGTTCACGAAATCGGCGCCGAACCAGTGCTCCGGATCGAGCGCGCGCCGCACGAAGCGGCTCACCGCCTCCTCGTACTCGATTGCGGGCGTGGTCCAGCTGGTGCGCAGCTTCGCCTCGCGGACGACCTTGATCATGTAGGCATCCATCCGCTCGGCGAGCGCGCCGAGGCCCTTCGCATCGCGCGGCGACAACCCGAACGGCCAGGCACCCGCGAGCGCCTGGTAGAACATCCACTCCATCTCCGGCTCCGGCGCCGTGCCGTCGTCGAAGTCGGTGCGGAGCCCCGCGTTCACGATCCGCCAGCGCTCCGCCGCCGCGGACCAGCGCTGCGGGATCTCGCTCAGCACGTAGAGCCGCGCGCGGGCATCCTCGCCGCGCTTGGTGTCGTGCGTGGCGGTGGCGCTGAGCCCGCCGGGCTGGTCTTCGAGCCGCGTCGCCATGGCCGCGTGGAACGCCTCCGGCGCGGCGCCGAAATGGTCGGGCTCGCCGCCGACCTCGTTGAGCGCGATCAGGCGGTTGAAGCGGTAGAAGACGGTGTCCTCGAGCGCCTTCGCCATGACCGGGCCGGTCGTCTGCTGGAACCGCGCCGCGAACTCGAGCGCCGTCGCCTGGTCGCCGGGGTCGGCGAAGTCCAGGCGGAGCATGCGGGCGATGAAGTCGATCGCGCCCTCGTCCTCGACCTCGCGCCCCGCCTTGGCCGCCGCGACCGCGTTCTCGATGAGCGCGACGTCCTCCGGCGCGACGCCCTCCACGTTGACGTAGGTGCGGTAGACCGGCAGCGCGGCCGCGATCTCCAGGATCGCCCGGCGCAGGCTGTCGCCGCCGATGTCCCGGGTCACGGGATCGCGCGCGGCGAGCGTGGCGCAGAGCTGGCGCAGGAACTCCAGCTCGCCTGCCAGGTTGCGCGCGAGGATGCGCCGCTTGGTGTCGAGCACCATCCGCTCGTAGTCGCAGGGCGCGTCGAGATAGCGCTCGTAGGCGGCCGCCATCGCCGTCCGGTTGGCCGGCTCGACGAAGAGGCCGGCGAGCGCGGTGATGAACTCGTAGCCGGTGGTCCCGGCGACCGGCCAGTCGTCGCGCAGCGTCTCGCCGGGGCCGAGGATCTTCTCGACGAGGAGATGGAAGGGCGCGTCCGCCCCGATCGCGGCCTGCAGCCGGACCAGATAGGATTTCGGGTCGGCGAGGCCGTCGATGTGGTCGAGCCTGATGCCGTCGACGGAGCCGTCGGCGACCAGGCCGAGCAGAAGCCCGTGCACGTCCTCGAAGACCTTCGGCCGCTCGACCCTGACGCCGACGAGGTCGGCGATCTCGAAGAAGCGGCGATAGGTGAGCGTCTCGCGCGCGGCACGCCAGTAGGTGAGGCGCCAGGCCTGCGCCTCGTGCAGCTCGTGGAGCGCCTGGGGATCGGCGACGAGGCCGTCGATCGCCGCCTCGACCGCGGCCGCCGCCCGGCCCTCGCCGACGAGGCGCGCGAGCTCGGCCTTCAGTTCCGGCGCGGTATCGGGATCGGCGATCGCGAAGCGGCGGGCGAGCTCCGGAAAGGAATCGGAGTCGAGCCGGGCGAGCACCCGCGCGTAGGAGGGCGGCGTGATGGGCAGGCGGAGGTCGTAATAGGAGAAGGAGATGCCGCCGTCCCCCCGGTCGAGCGCCAGGCCGAGCCGGCCGTCGGCAAGCGCCTTGCCGTAGGGCTCGCCAAGCGCCGGGACGACCAGCTTCGCGGCCGACCAGTCGATGTCGAAATGGCCGGCGAAGCGGCTCGCCTGCCCCCATTCCAGCACG
The DNA here is from genome assembly GCA_023417735.1 of Pseudomonadota bacterium. Taxonomy (GTDB): domain Bacteria; phylum Pseudomonadota; class Alphaproteobacteria; order Rhizobiales; family Afifellaceae; genus Propylenella. The sequence continues at coordinate 2,214 of JAEZEK010000176.1, forward strand.
TCCCGCCACCAGGGATTGAACGACGATGCGCCCATGTGGTTCGGGACGAAGTCGAGGATGAGCCCGAGCCCCTCTGCACGAAGCGCCGCGGCGAAGGCCCGGAAGCCCTGCTCTCCGCCGATGACGGGGTCGATCTCTCCGAAATCGGCGACGTCGTAGCCGTGGGTCGAGCCCGGCGTCGCCCGGAAGACGGGCGATGCGTAGACGTGCGAGACGCCGAGCCGCGCCAGATAGGGTGCGAGCGCGGCGGCCCTCTCGAAATCGAAGCCGTTGCGGAACTGCAGGCGGTACGTCGCGGTGGGCGTGGTCATCCGGCCTTCGGCCTTTCCGCTCGGACGGCCGCGCAGATGGCCTGGTAGAGCGGCACCTCGGCCAGCTGCTCGATCGGGACGGCGAGCTTCTGCCGCCAGTTCGGATGCTCGTCGGTCGTGCCGGGGATGTTCACCTGGTCGGGCGAGGCGATCAGGTCGTCAACGGGGATCGCGAAGAGGCGCGACGGCGTGCGCGCGACGAAGCGGTGGAGCGCGACCGCGAGCGCGGGCGGCAGCTCCTCAGGCGCTGATGCCTCGCCGCGCATGACCGGGGCGAGGCCCTCGGGCAGCAGGCCGGCGTCGGAGAGCGCGCCGAGCACGCGGCGGCGGTCGTGCCCGCGTTCCTCACGCTGGCGCGG
>JAEZEK010000203.1 GCA_023417735.1 Pseudomonadota bacterium
TGTGTCCGGTCGACTGCTTCTACGAGGGCGAGAACATGCTCGTCATCCATCCGGACGAGTGCATCGACTGCGGCGTCTGCGAGCCGGAATGCCCGGCCGACGCGATCCGGCCGGACACCGAGCCGGGGCTCGACCAGTGGCTCGCCCTCAACGCCGATTACGCCGACAAGTGGCCGAACATCACCGTCAAGCGCGCCCCGCCCGACGACGCCAAGGCCCATGACGGCGAGGCCGGCAAGTTCGAGAAGTACTTCACCCCGGAGCCCGGCCAGGGCGACTGAACCGGCCAAATGGTCGTTCGCGAGGGTCGCAGGCGCACGCTTCCGCCTTGCGCCGCAGCAAAATCTTGATTTTCTGCCCGTTTTGCCTTATGTAAGGCAGGTTCCAAGGTCATCCCGAACGCGGGAAAATTCCGGCAGCCTTTTGGGGGAGGACGCGTGCGCTGCAGTAACCATGTGCAGCGCAGGCCCGTTCTCGTCTCGGCCGAGTGGCGCGGCGAAGGCCCTGCGAGACTTGGAAGCGGTCCAGCTTCAGCGCTGTTGCTGGGGCTGTCGGAGCGAGCAGGAGTTTCAATCGTATGACGACAAAGAAGGCGGTTCAGCGTCAGGGCTTTCGTACGACCGAAAGCATCGTCTATCCGGCCCACGGCGTCGGGCGCATCATCGACGTCGAGGAACAGGAAGTCGCCGGGATGAAGCTCGAGCTGTTCGTCATCAGCTTCGAGAAGGACAAGATGACGCTGCGCGTTCCGGTCGGCAAGGCGGCCTCGGTCGGCATGCGCAAGCTCGCCGACGAGGAGACGGTCGCGAAGGCGCTGGAGATCGTGAAGGGCCGCGCGCGCGTGAAGCGCACGATGTGGAGCCGGCGCGCGCAGGAGTACGAGGCGAAGATCAATTCCGGCGATCTGATCGCCATTTCGGAAGTGGTGCGCGACCTCTACCGCTCCGAGAGCCAGCCCGAGCCGTCCTATTCCGAGCGCCAGCTCTACGAGCAGGCGATCGACCGCATGTCGCGTGAACTCGCCGCCGTCGAGCGCATCTCCGAGAGCGAGGCGGTCACCAAGATCGAGAAGTCGATCGAGGCGAGCCCGAAGCGGAAGCGCGCCACGGCCGCCGAGGAAGAGGCGCAGGACGAGGCCGCCTGACCCGGCCCGCGCCGCGGCCGCCGGCCGCAGGCACTGCACCGTTCGACCCGTCGAGAACCCGGCTCCGGCCGGGTTTTCGCATTTGCGAGTGAACCGATTCCGCCACCGCTCGTTGATGCTGATGTCCGCCGGTGGGCAGTCCCCCGGCGGCAGCGGGACCAGCGGAGCAGGCCATGTCGGATTACGGTACTTCGCGTCGGCACATCGTCCGCGCAGCCATGAAGGCACCGTATCTGGAGCGCGAGGAAGAGCACGACCTCGCCGTCCGCTGGAAGGACGCCCGCGATCAGGAGGCGCTGCACCGGCTGACCGCCGCGCACATGCGGCTCGTGATCTCCATCGCCGCCCGTTTCCGCCATTTCGGCCTTTCCATGAGCGATCTCATCCAGGAGGGCCATGTCGGGCTCCTGGAGGCCGCCGCACGCTTCGAGCCCGAGCGGCAGGTGCGGTTCTCCACCTATGCCACCTGGTGGATCAGGGCCTCGATCCAGGACTACATCCTCCGCAACTGGTCGATCGTTCGGGGCGGCACGTCCTCGGCGCAGAAGGCCCTGTTCTTCAACCTCCGCCGCCTGAGGGCGCGCCTCTCGCGCGGCACCGAGCCGATGAACGAGCCGATCCTCTACGAGGAGATCGCGACCGCGCTCGGCGTCTCCAAGGACGACGTGGCGCTCATGGATTCACGCCTGTCCGGCCCCGACCTCTCGCTCAACGCGCCGGTGGTGGAGACCGACGGGCAGGGCTCCGACCGGCAGGACTTCATCGCCGCCGACAGTCCGCTCCAGGACGAGACGGTAGGCGAGGCGATCGATCACGAGCGCTGGGTGACGTGGCTGAACCAGGCGCTTGCGGCCCTCAACGAGCGCGAGCTCCGCATCGTGCGCGAGCGGCGGCTCACCGAAGACGGCGCGACGCTCGAATCGCTCGGCGAGAAGCTCGGGATCTCCAAGGAGCGCGTCCGTCAGATCGAGAACCGCGCGCTGGAGAAGCTCCGGCACGCCCTCACCGATCGTCAGCCCCAGCGCGCGATGATGCTGTGACGCGACCGCGGAGAGTGTTGGCCGCAGAAGCGAGCATGACGGCGAGCGCCGCGAACCAGGCGAGCGGATCGACGACGTAGTCCCAGAGGTTCTGCGAGCCGTAGAGCCCGAGCAGCCAGCCCAGGGCGGCCGCGCCGATCCAGACCGGCACGATCACCGAGCGCTGCGCCAGTCCGGCAGCGAGCACCCCGGCGAGGATCGCCGGCAGGGCGAGCCCGGCGAAGCCGAGCGCGTATGGGTCCCACGGGCCGAGCCCGACGGCGGCGGGGTAGAGGAAGAGCCCGAGAATGCCGACGAGCGGGGCGCACCGACCGACGGCTTCTCCGAGGTCCACCGACATCCCGGCGAGCGCGCCGATCGCCAGCAGGATGGCCAGCAGGCCCGCCGCGCTGAGCGGACCCGTGACGGCGAAGAGGAAGCCGAAGGCGCTCGACGTCCCGGCCGGCACGGTCAGGGCCGCCCCCAGCAGCACGAGCCCGGTGAGGATGCGCACCGCCCTGCCGCCCCCGAAGAGCGCCGCCGCACCCATGCCGCCGGCACAAAGGAGCAGCGCCGTGCCGAGCCGTTCCGCGATCCAGACGAGCTCTCCAGGCGTCATGGCACCTGCCCTGCCCTGTCCGCGAGCCAGGCGCGGTTGAAGCGTGCGTGCCGGATGGTGCTGTCCCGCCGGTCGGCCCAGACGACGTGGATCGTACCCTCGCCGTCGGCCGTCATGAAGGGATAGGTGATCTCGCCCGGGCCGGCGGGATCCATCTCCGCCAGCACCGCTATCCGCTGCCAGGAAGCACCCCCGTCGCGGGACAGCGCGAGCGTCAGGTCGGTCTCCCGGCCCGCGCTGTCGTTGAAGGTGAGCAGTAGCGTCCCCTCATCCAGCCTCAGCAGGCCGGTCGGGCCGCCGGGATTCGGGAGGCCCGTCGGGCGGATGGTCGACCAGGTGCGCCCGCCGTCTGCGGTTTCCGACGCGAACACGTGCGGGTCCCGCGCGCGGGCGCGCCGCATCAGCGCGAGCGCGCGCTCGCCGTCGAGCGGAGCGACCGCCGGCTGGATCGCGATCCGGCCCCAGCCACCCATCCGCCGCTTGTCCGCGACGCGGCCGTTGCGACCGAGAACCACCAGCTCCGGCAGCTTCGCGGCCATCTCGTGATAGGCGGGCAAGGCGATGCGGCCGTCGTCGAGACGGATCGCGCGGGTCTTGGCGAGGGTGGAGAGGTTGAGGAACGGCGAGGTGACGAGCCGTTCGGCCGCGGCCCAGGTTTCGCCGCCGTCCGGCGAGCGCTTGAGGTTGAGCTGGCTCGTCGCCCAGCCCCCGAGGCTCACGCTGACATAGACCATCCAGAGCTCGTCCCCGTTCGTGACGAGGACGGCATTGCCCACGGTCTTGATGTGGCGGCCGAGCTCGCGTGCCGTCGCGGCGGCCGAGGTCACCACCCGGGACGGCTGCCATGTGCCGCCCGAGAAGCGCGCCGACCGGATCTCGACGTCCGCAGCCCCTTCGCGGGACCCCTCGAACCAGACCGCAATCAGTTCGCCGTCCGGAGTGGGTGCGATCGAGGGCGCGTGCAGCAGGCCCGCCTCCCCCCGGGCGACCACCTGGGTATCGAACTCCGCCACCGGGCTGCCTGTGGACACGGTCGTCACTGCGAACCGGGTCGGCGGCGCCGCCTTGCCGGCGAGCGCCCCGGCCGCGGCCGCGAGCGGGATCAGAGCCAGCGCTGCCGCCATGAACGGCAAGAGCCGCCGGCGGGCGGCGGCTCTCGAAGCGGAGGACGTCATCAGGATCGCTGCCCGCTCAGGCGGGGCTGATCCAGCGCTGGACGTCGCGAAGGTCGTTGAGGTGCTTCTCGGCGGCCGTGCGGCGGATGTGGTCGTCGCCGAAATCGGCGAGGTCCTCCTCCGCGTCCCTGATCTGCCGGGCGATCTCGTCCGGGCGCAGGTCCTCGACGCGGCTGGCGAACTCGGCGAGCACGGTCAAGCCGTTCTCGTTCACGTCGGCAAAGCCGCCGCGGACGTAGATGCGGCGCACCTCGCCGCCGGTCCCGGTGATCTCCACCACGCCCGGCTTCATCGTGGTCATGAACGGCGCGTGGTCGCGCAGTACCGTGAAGTAGCCCTCGGCGCCCGGCACGACGACCTGCGCCACCTCTTCGGAGATGAGCAGGCGCTCGGGCGACACGAGCTCGAAACGTAGCGGTCCGGCCATGGAACTGTCCCCGCTCGCGGCTTACGCCGCTTCCGCCAGGCGCTGCGCCTTCTCGACCGCTTCCTCGATCGTGCCGACCATGTAGAAGGCCGCCTCCGGCAGGTGGTCGTACTCGCCTTCGACGAGCCCCTTGAAGCCCTTGATCGTGTCGGCGAGGTCCACGAGCTTGCCCGGCGCGCCGGTGAACACCTCGGCGACGAAGAAGGGCTGCGACAGGAAGCGCTCGATCTTGCGGGCGCGCGCCACCGTCAGCTTGTCCTCTTCGGAAAGCTCGTCCATGCCGAGAATGGCGATGATGTCCTGGAGCGACTTGTAGCGCTGCAGCGTCTGCTGGACCTGGCGGGCCACCTGGTAGTGCTCTTCGCCGACGATCATCGGGGAGAGCATGCGCGAGGTGGAGTCGAGCGGGTCCACCGCCGGATAGATGCCCTTCTCCGCGATCGAGCGCGACAGCACGGTCGTCGCGTCGAGATGGGCGAAGGAGGTCGCCGGCGCGGGGTCGGTGAGGTCGTCGGCAGGCACGTAGATCGCCTGCACCGAGGTGATCGAGCCCTTCGTGGTCGTGGTGATGCGCTCCTGCAGCGCGCCCATGTCGGTGGCGAGCGTCGGCTGGTAGCCCACCGCCGAGGGTATGCGGCCTAGCAGCGCCGACACTTCCGAGCCGGCCTGCGTGAAGCGGAAGATGTTGTCGACGAAGAACAGCACGTCCTGGCCCTGGTCGCGGAAATACTCCGCCACCGTGAGGCCGGAAAGGCCGACGCGGGCGC
>JAEZEK010000207.1 GCA_023417735.1 Pseudomonadota bacterium
CATCCAGTGTGGCCGTGCCGCGGATGAGGCGCTGCTGCTGGGTCGCCGGATCAAGTCCGGCGATGACGACGGGGGGTGCGGCGACGCAGCGGGGAAGTCGGCGCAGCAGAGGGCACGGCAGGGAAGATGGTGCTGCGAGAGAGGATTGAACTCTCGACCTCTCCCTTACCAAGGGAGTGCTCTACCACTGAGCTACCGCAGCGTTCCGGGGCGCGCGTCCATGCCACGGACGGCGCGAGCGCGCAACCGCGACGGCCGCGCGCAGGCTCATATGGCGGATGACGCCGCACTTGTCACCCCCCGCTCGGCCCGTTATATGTCGCGCGCCGGATCGCCCGGCTGACGGTCTGCCGTCAAGGGCATGCCGTGGCGATCCAGAATGCTCAGAGATGAGCCGGATGCGAGGCTCCGCCGCTGCGGAGCCTTTCGCGTTGCATAGGAGAGCAGAATGCCCAAGCAGAAGACGAAGTCGGGCGCCAAGAAGCGCTTCAGGTTCACCGCCACAGGCAAGGTGAAGGTCGGCCAGGCCGGCAAGCGGCACGGCATGATCAAGCGGACGACGAAGTTCGTGCGGAACGCCCGCGGCACGATGGTGCTGTCGGAGCCGGATGCCGGCATCGTCAAGAAGTACATGCCGTACAACCGCTGACGCCGAAGGAACCGCATCATGGCACGTGTCAAGAGAGGCGTGACGGCTCACGCCAAGCACAAGAAGGTCCTGAAGCAGGCCAAGGGCTTCTACGGGCGCCGTTCGAACACCATCCGCATCGCCAAGCAGGCGGTCGAGCGGGCGAACCAGTACGCCTACCGCGACCGGCGCCGGCGCAAGCGGAATTTCCGCGCGCTCTGGATCCAGCGCATCAACGCGGCGGCGCGCGAGCAGGGCCTGACCTACGGCCGGCTGATCGACGGCCTCCTCAAGGCCGGCGTCGAGGTGGACCGGAAGGTCCTGTCGGACCTCGCAATCCACGAGCCCGAGGCGTTCGCCGCCATCGTCGCCCAGGCCAAGGCCGCGCTCGCCTATCTCAAGGACGCCACCCCGAACGAGTTCGAGGCGGCGGTCCGGGCCTGCGCCCGGGCTGAGACGACCGGAGGGCCGCCGGCCCTCCGCTCCCCCTTCCGGGTGCGCGCCCGAACGGCGCACCCGCTTCCCGAGCGGCTCCGATGTACGGGCTCAAGGCAGACATCCTGCGCGGCTGCTGGTACGTCGCGCTCGCCAGCCGCGATCTCAAGGCGGGCGCGATCGCCGGGCGGACCATCGCCGGCGAACCGGTGGTGATCGGCCGCGGCGCCGACGGCGCGGTCTTCGCGCTCCGCGACACCTGCCCCCATCGCGGCATCCCGCTCCGCTACGGCCGGATGATCGCCGCCGACACGATCGAATGCTGCTACCACGGCTGGCAGTTCGGCACCGACGGCGTCTGCCGGGCCATTCCGAGCCTGCGCCAGGGGCAGCAGATCGAGCTCGGCAAGATCCGCTGCATCACCTATCCCGCCGTCGAGCGCTACGGCGCCGTCTGGGTCTATCTCGCCCGCAAGGACGAAGCGCCGGCGGAGGGGTTCGCGCCGGAGCCGCCGGTGCTGCCGGAACTCGCCTTCGCCGACCGCCCGCAGGCGACCGTCTCCATGGAGTTCCCGAACTCCGTCGACCAGGCCGTGTTCGGCACGATGGACCCCTCCCACGTCGCCTTCGTCCACACCTCGCGCTGGTACCGCAAGGAGGCGCGGGTGATGCGCGACAAGGAGAAGTCGTTCGAGCCGGACGGCTACGGCTTCCGTATGCAGCGCCACACGCTGCCGAACCAGAACGTGCTCTACCAGCGCCTGCTCGGCGAGGGCGTCACGAGCGAGATCGACTACCAGTTGCCCGGCTACCGGGTCGAGCACATCAAGGGCGGCCGGAACTGGATCGTCGGCCTCACTGCGCTCACCCCGGTCGGCGAGGACACGACCGTCCTCCACCAGATGTTCTACACCTCGCTCGGCTGGGTCGCGCCGCTCGGCCGCATCTTCGAGCATTTCACCAAGGTGTTCCTGCGCCAGGACTGGGACGTCGCCGCCAAGCAGCGCGAGGGGCTCGTCAGCGATCCCCGCATCATGCTCATCAACGATTCCGACACGCAGGCGCGCTGGTGGATGCGCCTCAAGCACGAATGGACGACGGCGCAGGCGGAGGGCCGGGCCTTCGCCAATCCGCTGCGCCCGCAGACGCTGCGCTTCAGGAGCTGAACCGGCCGGCGCGCGCGGAACGTGGCGGGCGGCGATCCCAGGGACGGCGCCTGCGCCGTGGCAGCGGCCACCGGATGCCCGGGCCGAGGCCGACAGGACGACAGAGCGCGCGCTGGGCGGCGCAGCACATCGCGGCCCGAAACGGGCGTCTCCGATCCCGCCAGCCTCTGGCACTGCCGGTCCGCCTTCGGTAGAAGGCGCCGACGAAACCAGCCTTCCCGAAGCGTGCGAATGACCCAAGACCTCGACAGCCTCGAACACGAGATCAACGCCGCGCTCGCCGGCGCCTCCGACGAGCGCGCGCTGGAGGCCGTGCGGGTCGCCGCGCTCGGCAAGAAGGGCTCCGTCTCCGAGAAGCTGAAGGGGCTCGGCACGATGAGCCCCGAGGAGCGCAAGGTCGCCGGGCCGGCTCTGAACGACCTCAAGACCCGAATCGGCGAGGCGATCGAGCGCCGGCGGGCCGAGCTGAAGGAGGCCGCACTCGCCGAACGGCTGCGCACCGAGACGCTCGACGTCACGCTGCCCGCCCGCTTCGAGCCCGCCGGCACCATCCATCCGGTCACCCAGGTCATGGAGGAGGTGATCGCGATCTTCGCCGACATGGGCTTCTCCGTCGCCGAAGGACCGCACATCGAGACCGACTGGTACAATTTCGGCGCGCTCAACATCCCGCCGGAGCACCCGGCCCGGCAGGAGCACGACACGTTCTACTTCCATCCGAAGCCGCATTCGAACGAGCGGATGGTGCTCAGGACGCACACCTCGCCGGTCCAGATCCGGACGATGGAGGAGGCCGAGCCGCCGATCCGCATCATCGCGCCGGGGCGGACCTTCCGCTCCGATTCCGACCAGACGCACACGCCCATGTTCCACCAGGTGGAGGGCCTCGTCATCGACGAGACCACCCATCTCGGCCATCTGAAGGGGACGCTCGAGGCCTTCTGCAAGGCGTTCTTCGAGGTGGACGCGGTGAAGATGCGCTTCCGGCCGTCCCATTTCCCCTTCACCGAGCCCTCGATGGAAGTCGACATCGGCTGCTCGTGGGACAAGGGCGAGCTGAAGATCGGGGTCGGCGACAGCTGGCTGGAGATCCTCGGCTCCGGCATGGTCCATCCCAACGTGATCCGCGCCGGCGGTCTCGACCCGGAGCGCTACCAGGGCTTCGCCTTCGGCATGGGCATCGACCGCATCGCGATGCTGAAGTACGGCATCCCGGATCTCCGCGCCTTCTTCGAGGCGGATCTGCGCTGGCTGCGCCATTACGGCTTCCCGGCGCTCGCCATGCCGAGCCTCGCCGAGGGCCTGAGCGTCTGACGACCCTGACGGGGAGCGCCGCGCGCGCGCCCCATGCCAGGTCGAGGCGTGCGCCGCCGCGGTCGCGGCGGCGCATCGTCTTGCGCCGTGTCAAACTGCTGACCCATCTCGCCGGCTAGGGTGCCTCCGCATCGGATGGACACGAACGGAGGCGAATGGATGAGAAGGGTCGAGGGCAAGGTCGCGATCATCACCGGCGGGGCGATGGGCATCGGCGAGGCGGCCGCACGGATGCTGGCGCGCGAAGGCGCGAGCGTCGTCATTACCGACATCAAGGACGCCGAGGGCGAGCGCGCGGCGCGTGCGATCGCCGAGGAGGGCGGCGCTGCGATCTACCTCAGCCACGACGTCGCGGACGAGGCGGCCTGGGAGCGCGTGGTCGCCGCCGCGCTCGACCGCTTCGGCAAGCTCGACGTCCTCGTCAACAATGCCGGCGTCGGCTGGGGCGGGGCGCCGGAGGAGGAGACGCTCGAGCGCTGGCGCAAGCTCATGAGCATCAATCTCGACGGCGTCTTCCTCGGCACCAAGCACGCCATCCTCGCCATGAAGCGGAAGGCGGAGCCCGGCGGCTCCATCATCAACCTGTCCTCGATCGAGGGGCTGGTCGGCGACCCGAATCTCGGCGCCTACAACGCGTCGAAGGGCGGTGTGCGGCTCTACACGAAGTCGGTCGCGCTCTATTGCGCGAAGGCCGGCCTGAAGATCCGCGTGAACTCCGTCCATCCCGGCTACATCTGGACGCCCATGGTGGAGAACTATCTCCGCGAGAGCGGCGACCTGGAAGAGGGCCGCGCCGCGCTCAACGCCCTGCATCCGGTCGGCCATGTCGGCGAGCCGGACGACATCGCCTACGGCATCCTCTACCTCGCCTCGGACGAATCGAAGTTCGTGACCGGCACCGAGCTCGTCATCGACGGCGGCTACACGGCGCAGTAGCGCGCCCGAGCCTCCTCCGCCCGCGGCCCGGCGATTCCCCGCCGGCCGCATGCGGGCCGTTCCGTTCAGATGATGGGAAGCTGCGCCTCGACGCCGCGCCGGATCGACTCGGCCAGAAGCTGGTTGGTCAGGTCCCGGCGCCGGGCGTGGAACGCATCCTCGCCCAGGACGTCGCGCAGCCGCTTCAGCGCTTCGCCGATGTCGAGCTGGCTGTCGCAGGCCTGGGCCTCCAACACGATGCGCCGGACTTCGGATCTGAATGCCGTGCGGACCATGGTGCTCCTTTCGGCTCGGCCTTCGTCCGGTTCGCTTTCGCGAGCCGATGGAGTGCCATTCTGGGACGCGGTCCCTGAACCGGACCTGAACGGGCGGATCGGCGGCGCGTCAGCGGCGCCGGGCATGCCTGCTTGTTCTCGGCCGTCCCGGCGGGCAGCATCCCGCCCCGGCAACAATGGGAGGAAAACGCAGATGGGCGGGTTGTCCGAAGAACAGGTGCTGATGCGGCAGAGCTGCCGCGCTTTCGTCGACGGTGTCGTGCTGCCGTTCATTCGCGCCGACTGGCGGCGCGAATGGGACATGAACCCGGACGGCCGCCTGCCGCCCGAGATCCTGGAAGGCTGCGAGGAGATCGGCATCCGCACGCTCGGCGTGCCGGCCGAGTTCGGCGGCGTCGAGCTCGACCCCGGCACGGAGGCGCAGACCTTCGCCATCATCTCCGAGGAGATCGCCCGCGGCGATTCCGGGCTCGCCGACAAGCTCGTCCAGAACTGGAAGCTCGCCGTCCTGCTCCGGAACGTCGCGCCGCGCCACCTGCAGGAGGAGTGGTTCCCGCGCCTCCTCGCCGACCCGCAGTTCCTGCTCGCCCATTGCTCGACCGAACCGCGCGGCGCCTCCGACCGCTGGCTGCCCTACAACGTGCCGGAGGCCGCCATGCACACCCGCGCCGTGAGGAAGGACGGCGGATGGGTCATCAACGGGCGCAAGCAGTTCATCTCGAACGGGTACGATGCGAGCCTCTACGTCGTGAACGCCAACACCGACCCGACCGTCGGCATGCCGCAGGGGACGTCGAGCTTCCTCGTGCCGCGCGACACGCCGGGGCTCACAATCGTGCGCTGCAACGAGACCCTCGGCTGCCGCTTCATGAACAACGGCGAGCTCGTGTTCGAGGACATGTGGCTGCCCGAGGACCACCTCCTCGTGGAGAACCAGGCGATCGGCCGGCTCGGCGTCTACCATCGCCCGGGCAAGATCATCCAGGCGGCGAAGAACCTCGGCGTCGGCGTGCGCTGCCTCGAGGTCGCGTCCGACTACGTCCAGACCTACGTGCAGGGCGGCCGGATCCTCATCAAGCACCAGGCCGTGGCGCTGCGCATGGCGGACATGGCGACGCGGATCGAGGCGGTCCGCGGCATGGTGGAGCGCGCCGCCCGCGCCGTCGACGAGGGCGCCGGAAATGCCGACGTGCTCTGCAACATGGCCAAGGTGTTCGCCTCCGAGGAGATCATGAAGGTCGCGCAGCACTGCGTCGAGCTGCACGGCGGCAACGGCATGATGCTCGATTTCGGCGTCGAGAAGCTCTTCCGCGACGCGGCGATCTTCCTCCACATGGACGCGACCGCGGACATCTCCAAGTTCAAGATCGTGAAATCGCTCTTCCCCGAGACCGCCGGCCGCTACGCCGGGCCGGAATGACGGGCGCGGCCGGTCGCAAGG
>JAEZEK010000257.1 GCA_023417735.1 Pseudomonadota bacterium
GCGCAGGAACGAGCGCCCGGCGCGCTCCTCGCCGAGATAGCGGGCGGCGGTCTCCTGCAGCTCGCCGACCCGGACGTTGGTCCGCAGCGGCCGGAGCTTCGGCGAGGGGACCCGGTCCTGCGGGACGAACACGTTCGCCTGCAGCCGCTCGGCCGGCTGGGGCTGGCGCATCAGCGACACGCCGACATAGGCGGCGGCATTGGCGAGGAGGCTCCAGAACACGCTGTGCGTGAGCGGATCGAAGGAGATGTGGAAGAGCGCCTGCGGCCTGAGCACGGAGATCCCGAACGGCCCGTCCGCGAGCAGCGCCGCCGGGAAGAAGCCGACCCTGACGAGATCCGGCAGGAGCAGCGTGTAGGCCCAGACCGCGATGCCCGCCGTCATGCCCGCGATCGCCCCGCCGGCGGTCGCGCGCCGCCAGATCAGCCCGCCGAAGAAGGCCGGCGCGAGCTGCGCCACGGCCGCGAAGGAGAGCAGGCCGATCGAGGCGAGCGCGGCGGTGCCCGCGACCCGGTAGTAGAAGTAGCCGAGCAGCACGACGAGGACGATCGAGCTGCGCCGGATGTTGAGGATGAAGCGCCCCATGTCGGCCGGCAGCAGGAGCCGGCTGCGGCCGCGCAGCATGAGCGGCACGAGGAGCTCGTTGGAGATCATGATGGCGAGGGCGACGCTCGCCACGATGACCATCGCCGTCGCCGCCGACAGTCCGCCGAGAAAGGCGATCAGCGTGACCACGTCCGCGCCGGCGGCAAAGGGGAGCTCCAGCACGAAGAGGTCGCCGTCCGCGTCCTTGCCGAAGGTGAAGATGCCGGCGAGCGCGACCGGCACGACGAAGAGGTTGATGGTTACGAGGTAGGCGGGGAACAGCCACACGGCCCGGCGGAGCTCGCTCGGGCTGTAGTTCTCCACGACCCCGACGTGGAACTGGCGGGGCAGGAGCAGGCAGGCGAAGAAGGAGAGGAGCGTCATCGTCAGCCAGCTGCCGCCGGCCAGCTCCCGGGTGAACTTGCCGATGATCTCAGGGTCGGCGGCGGCCAGGCTGTAGAGCTCGCTTGGCCCGTCGAAGAGGAAGAACGTGACGTAGACGCCGACCACCAGGAAGGCGAGGAGCTTCACCACCGCCTCCGCCGCCACCGCCAGCATCATGCCGTCCTGGTGCTCGGTCGCGTCGGCGTGCCGGGTGCCGAACAGGATGGAGAAGAGCGCCAGCGAGCAGGCGATGAGGAGGGCGATGTCGCCGATGATCGGGAAGTCCACGGTCTCCGCGACGCCCGGCACCATGGTCGCGACGGAGGCAGAGATCGCCTTCAGCTGCAGCGCGATGTACGGGATCACGCCGAGCGCGACGATCATCGTGGTGACGACGGCGACCGATTGCCGCTTGCCGTAGCGGGCGCCGAGGAAGTCGGCGATCGAGGTGATGCGCTCGGCCTTGGAGAGCTGCACGACCCGCCGCAGGATCGGGTAGCCCGCAGTGAACATCAGGATCGGCCCGATATAGATCGGCAGGAACTCCCAGCCGGCGCGCGAGGCGACGCCGACGGAGCCGAAGAACGTCCAGGACGTGCAGTAGACGGAGAGCGCGAGCGCGTAGAGCAGCGGCCGCGCCTGCGGGCGGGAGCGCGCAGCCGCGCGGTCGCCGTAGGAGGCGATCGCGAAGAGCACCGCGATGTAGCCCACCGCGGCGAGAACGGCGACCCAGCCCAGCACGAGGATCCCTCATCCCTCCCGATGCGCTATCATAGCGATGCGCACGGGCGCGGCACAGTCGCCCCTTGCGCGGATGGCGGCACCGGCTAACCTCGCCACCGCCGCAGATGGTGGAGCGCGTCCATGCGCATCGCAGACCTGTTCCGGAAGGCGCCGCCGTTTGCGAGCCTCGCCGCGCTCGAGGATTTCCTCGACAGCCGCACCGCGTTCATGGTGCAGAAGTGCGTGTTCGAGTATGCGCGCGCACGGTCCGGGCTGCTCTCCAGCAAGCTCTTCAAGGAGGCGGCCTTCATGTCGGCGCTCGACGCGGCGCGCTGGCGGAACTACCCGCTCTGCCTGGAGTGCGTCGCCGTCATGGCGGAGCATGCGCTGAGGCCCCATGCCGGGGAAGGCGGGCCGGCGCTCCGGTCCGGCATTGCCGCCGCGGCCGCCAACGTGACGAACCGCTATCCGATCCCGCCCGGATTCCCGGCCGAGTTTTGGGCGGAGGCGCGCGAGCGGATCGCCCATCGCATCGACATGGCGGGGCTGGCGGCGCCTCATCCCGTGAAGGACCTGCCCAACGCCGTCGCCAAGGAGTTCTTCGCGAACCTGCCGATCCACGAATCGCTGCGCGGCCACGATTTCGTCCTCGTGACGAACAACCTGCGGGTCAATCTGTGCCGGGCCTACGAGGATCTCCTCGGCCAGGCCGACCTGCCGCACCTCGCCGAGGCGGTGATGGCCGGCCCGCCCGCGGTGGCGGTTCCGGGCCAGCGGCGGCGCTCGGGCTGACCCCGATGGCGCGGCCGCTGCCCGCCACGCCCCTCCTCGCTCTGGACGCCGTCGTTCTCGACCTCGAGACGACCGGGCTCGACGTGCGCAACGCCCGCATCGTCCAGATCGGGGCGGTGCACCTGTCCGAAGGACATGCCCACGAAGCGAACGCGCTGTCGCTCCTGGTCGATCCGGGCGAGCCGATCCCGCCCGCCTCGACCGCCATCCACGGCATCGGCAGCGATGCCGTCGCAGGCGCTCCCGGCCCGTCGGAGGCGCTCGCCCGGATCGTCGCCTTCGCCGGCGAGCGGATCGTGATCGGGCATACGATCGGCTTCGACCTCGCCGTGCTGAAGGCCGAGGCGGCCCGTGCCGGCGCGCCTTGGACAAGGCCGCGGAGCCTCGACACCCGGGTGCTTGCCCAGGTCGCCAACCCCGACCTCCCCGGCTTCGGGATGGAGGTCATTGCCGGCTGGCTGGGCGTGCGCCTGCGCGACCGCCACAGCGCCATCGGCGACGCGCTCACCACGGCCGACCTCTTCCTGGCGCTGATCCCTCATCTGCGCGACCGCGGCATCCGCACGCTCGCCGAGGCCGAGGCCGCCTGCAAGCGGCTTGCCGACGCGGCGGCCGCGCAGCCCGGCGGATGGGAGGAGCCGGTGGTCGCCCCGCGCGCCGAGCGCGAACGCGGCCTCGCCCGCATCGATTCCTATCCCTACCGGCACCGCATCGCGGACGTCATGACGAGCCCGGTGCTGTTCGGAGAGGCGGCCATGCCGCTGGTGCATGCCGCGCGGCAGATGGCGGACCAGCGCATCAGCTCCCTCATCCTTCCCGACGAGGGCGAGGGCTACGGCATCGTCACCGAACGCGACGT
>JAEZEK010000278.1 GCA_023417735.1 Pseudomonadota bacterium
CAGGCCTGGCCCTTCTTCCGCTCGGCCTCGGTCCAGGTGACCGGCTGCCAGTCGGGGGCCAGGATCAGCCGCGCGCCGGCATTGGCGACCTCGACGCGGTTGCCCGCCGGCTCGTAGACGTAAAGGAAGAAGGTGCCCTGGATCGCATGCTTGTGCGGCCCGGTCTCGATGAAGACGCCGTTCTCCAGGAAGATGTCGGCCGCCCGCAGCACGTCCTCGCGCTGGTCGACGGCATAGGTGACGTGATGGAAGCGCCCCCGCCGGCCGGTGTGGTCGCGAGTGTAGGCGATGTCGTAGCTCTTGTTGTTGACCGTGAACCAGCAGCCGGCGACCGTGCCGTCGTCGAGCACGATCTGCTCCGTCACGCGCGAGCCGAGCGCCTTCGGCATGAAGTCCCGGATCGCGCCGACATCGGCGGCCAGCATGTTGAGATGGTCGAGCCGGCGCACACAGACGCCGCGGCCGTGATAGCGCTGCGCGATGTTCTTCAGCGCCGGGCGCTCGGCCTCCGGCGCGACGTAGCGGCTGGTGTCGTAATAGAGCTCGAAGAGGTGGCCGTCGGGGTCCCGGAAGCGGTAGGCCGGCCCGTGGCCGAGATCGCCTTCGCTCCAGCCGATGCCGCAGCCGAGCGCCTCGACGGCGGCCACGCGCCGCTCGAGCGCCTGCGGGCTCGCGCAGCGATAGCCGACATGGCCGACGCCGGTCGTATCCGCCGCCGTCAGCTTCAGCGTGTGGAACTCGTAGTCATCGAAGGCGCGAAGATAGACCGAGCCGCCCTCGCGCCCGCTCTCCGTCAGCCCGAGCACGTCCACGAAGAAGGCGAGGCTCTCGTCGGGCCTGTTCGTGAGGAGCTCGACATGCCCGAGATGGGCGACGTCGAAGCAGGGCTCGGTGTCGGACATGGCGTGGCTCCGCGAGGGTCTCCGGCTCACTTCGTCCCGGCGAGCGCGTCGGCGCCGGCCGACCAGTCGACCGGCCCGTCGACATAGCGCAGGCCCTTGTCGCGGAGGCGCTCGCGCATGCCGTACAGGTCGAGGCCGAGCTCGCCGGCGGCGAGCCGCTCGCGCGCCGCCGCCTCCTTCTCGATCCTGGCCTGCGCCGCCGCGAGCACCTCCTCGGCCCTGGTGCGGGGAACGACGACCACGCCGTCGTCATCGGCGACGATCACGTCGCCGGGCTGAACCGCCGCGTCGCCGCAGGTGATCGGCACGTTGACGGAGCCGACCGTCTCCTTGACGGTTCCCTGCGCCGAGACCGCGCTCGACCAGACGGGAAACTGCATCTCGGCAAGCTCGCGCACGTCGCGCGCGCCGGTGTCGGTCACGACGCCCCGGCAGCCGCGGGCGCGCAGCGAGGTGGCGAGGAGCTCGCCGAAGAACCCGTCGGAGGAGGGCGAGAGCGTCGAGCCCACGAGCACGTCGCCGTCCTGGACCTGCTCGACGGCGACGTGGATCATCCAGTTGTCGCCCGCTGCGCAGAGCGCGGTGACGGCGCTCCCCGCGGCACGCGCGCCGGGATAGATGGGCCGCATCCGCGGCCGCATCAGGCCGACGCGGCCCATCGCCTCGTGCACCGTGGCGGTGCCGAGATCGCCGAGCGCGGCGATGGTCTGAGGCCGCGCGCGCTCGATGTTTCGGACGACGATACCAATCATGATGCTATCCGTTCGACTTCGATCCAATTGAGACGTGCGGGCGACCGCGCCGGGGCGGCACGGCCGACCGCGGCGAGGCGAGTTCCGTCACGCGGCCTCGGCCATCCGCCGGTTGTTCCAGATCGCGCCGGGCACGAAGATCTCGCCCGACATGAGCTTGCGCGCGGTGCGGATTGCGCCGCCGCTCACCACTTCCATGTTCGGCCCTTCGCCGCGGGTGACGAGCGCCACGTCGAAGACGCCCGACGGGTGCTCGATCAGGATCTCGCGGTCGTCGCCTGGGGGCACGTCCGCCAGCCCATCGGCCACCGAGCCCCGCAGCACGGCGCAGCTCGCGATGCAGAGGCCGCCGGTGACGGCCATCGCGGCATGGGCCTTGTGCGGCACGAAATAGCGTGCGGCGATGGCGCCGCCCGCCTTCGGCCGGGCGAGGATCGCGGCCTTCGGCACCACCATGTCGGCGACGTCGCCGAGGCCCATCATCCGGCCCGCCTCGCGGCGCAACTCCTCCAGGCGGGCGAAGAAGGTGCGGTCGCCATCGAGCTCGGCCGGGCTCTCGTGGCCGGTCTTCCCGAGGTCGGCGGCGCGCACCATCATCATCGGCACGGAGACGTCGATGAGCGTCACCTCGGTGCCGTCGATCACGTCGATTGCGTTTCCGGTCGCCAGCAGCGAGCCCGTCTTCGAGCCGACGATGTCCATGAAGTTGAGGCGGATGGGGGCGGCGGTGCCCGGCACGCCGTCGATGCGCGCGTCGCCGTCGTACCGGACCATCCGCCCCGGCGTCTGCACCACCGCCTCGATCCGGCTCCTCGTGTTGACGTTGTAGATGACGACCCGGGTCTCGCCGTCCTCGGCCTTCACCATCCCGGTCTCGATCGCGAACGGGCCGACGCCGGACAGGATGTTGCCGCAGGAGGGCGCGACGTCGACGATCGGCTTGTCCACCGACACCTGGGCGAACAGGTAGTCGACGTCGGCGTCCGGGCGCTCCGACGGCCCGATGATCGCGACCTTGCTGGTCAGCGTGTCGGCGCCGCCGATGCCGTCGATCTGGCGGGCGTCGGGCGAGCCCATCGCCGCCAGGAGCACGCGGTCGCGCGTCTCGGCGTCCCGCGGCAGGTCGGAGCTGCGGAAGTAGGGGCCCTTCGACGTGCCGCCGCGGAAGATCATGCAGGGGATGGCGGTCTGGATGGTCATGGCATTTATCCTCTCAGAGGCCATGGCAGATCGGGGTAGTAGCTCTGGAGCACTCCGCCCGGGAAGACGAGCGAAAGGCCGTTGGCGAGCGTCAGCAGCATCGCGATGGCGAGCAGCGTGAGCACGATCGTCATGAGCCACGAGGCTTTCGAGATGATCCGCAGGAACGCGACGAAGAAGACGACCAGCGCGATGAAGAAGCCGACCACCGCGACGCCGGCAATGAACGCGACGATCCAGCCGAGATAGTAGTACGTCCCCCGGT
>JAEZEK010000341.1 GCA_023417735.1 Pseudomonadota bacterium
GCGATCTCGGTCTTGCCGACGCCGGTCGGGCCGATCATCAGGATGTTCTTCGGCAGCACCTCCTCGCGCATCGCGCCTTCGAGCTGCTGGCGCCGCCAGCGGTTCCGGAGCGCGATCGCGACGGCGCGCTTGGCGTCCTTCTGGCCGATGATGTAGCGGTCGAGCTCGGACACGGTCTCGCGCGGCGAGAAGGTCGCCTTGCGCTCCTCGCGTCCGTCGGGCTCGGCTTTGGCGGCGATGGTCTGGGTCATCTGTCTCTCTTTCAAGCGTCCCGCGCCATCATAAGCGCGGCACCGTAGATGGTGGTCCGCCGCTCGAAGGCGGCGAAGCCGGCTTTGCCGTAGGCGCGGACGGCGCGCGCGTTGCGCGGGTCCGGGTCGATCACGAGGCGCGGCGCCCCGCCCGCGAAGAGCTCGCCCGCGATCTGCCGCAGGATGGCCGATCCGTGCCCGATCCCGACGAGGTCCGGCGGCCCGATCGAGAGGTCGAGGCCAAGCGTTCCGGCGGGCTGGTCCCCGTAGGGATGGTCGTCCTCCATATGGGGATCGTAATGCTGGAGGTAAGCGATCGGCGCCCCGTCGAGTTCGACGACCATCGGCCGCGTCGACGGTGCGGCGATCGCCTCCCGGATCTCGGCGAGGCCGGCCGCCGGGTCGCCCCACCATTCGGCGATATGCGGCTCGGCGAGCCAGCCGGCGAGCAGGCCGAGATCCGCCTCGCTAACGTCGCGGAACCGGTAGGGGCGGGCCGCTCCGGGCCGTTCGGAAGGCAAGGCGGTTCCCCTCCCCGGCCTCTCTACGCCGCCTCGTCCAGCGCCTCGACGGTGACGCTGGCATTCGTGTAGACGCAGATCTCGCCGGCGATCTGCATGGCGCGGCGCGCCACCGCCTCCGCATCCATCGCCTCGACGTCGGCGAGCGCCCGGGCGGCGGCGAGCGCGTAATTGCCGCCCGAGCCGATCGCGGCGATGCCGTTCTCGGGCTCCAGCACGTCGCCGGTGCCGGTCAGCACCAGCGTGGTGGAGCGGTCGGCGACGATCATCATCGCCTCGAGGCGGCGGAGGTAGCGGTCGGTGCGCCAGTCCTTGGCGAGCTCGACGCAGGCCCGCATCAACTGTCCGCGATACTGCTCGAGCTTCGTCTCCAGCCGCTCCAGCAGCGTGAACGCATCCGCGGTCGCGCCGGCGAAGCCGGCGATCACCTCGCCGTTGGAGAGCCGGCGCACCTTCCTGGCATTGTGCTTGATCACGGTCTGGCCGAGGCTCACCTGGCCGTCGCCGGCGACCACGACCTTGCCGCCCTTCCGCACGGTGACGATGGTCGTCCCGTGCCAGGAGGCGTGAGGGGATTGTTCGGGCAAGGAAAACTCCTTCAGCGGGCCGTCGCCGGTCCGGTCGGCCCCGGCGGCGCCCCTGTCGCGTGCATGCCCTATTTAGGTCGGCCGGAGGACGGTGCAAACCGCCCGCGGGTCGGGCGGGGTCGCCCGGCGGGCGGTCGGCCCGCGGCTCAGAAGGGCAGCAGGACGGGCACCAGCAGGACGCTCGCGGCCATTGCGACGGCCGCGAACGGCACGCCGATCCTGACGAAGTCCTGGAACCGGTAGTTGCCTGGGCCGACCACCAGCGTGTTCACCGGCGAGGAGACCGGCGTCATGAAGGCGGCCGACGCCGCGAGCGCGACGATCATCGCGAACGGGTAGGGCGACGCGCCGAGCGCCTCGGCCGTGGCCATCGCGATGGGGGCCATCAGGACCGCGGTCGCCGTGTTCGAGATGAACAGGCTGAGGCCGGCGGTCGCCGCGAACAGGGCCGCGAGCACCACGTGCGGGCTCGCGCTCCCGCCGAAGGCGAGCAGCGCGCCCGCCGCCAGGTCCACCCCGCCGGTCTTCTGGAGCGCGATCGAGAAGGGCAGCATGCCGACGATGAGCACGATCGTCTGCCAGTGGATCGAGCGATAGGCGCTGGTGAGGTCGATGCAGCCGAGCAGGCCCATGAGCAGGCAGCCGATGAGGGCCGCCTGGAAGTTCGGCACCGCGCCGGTGGCCATCAGCGCTACGGCGACGGCGAGGGACAGCACGGCCTGGGGCGCGCGGGCGGGCTCGGGGACGACCTCCTCCAGCTCCGCCGGCAAATCGAGGACGACGAGGTCCTTCCAGTCGGACTGCAGCCGCCGGATCGCCTTCCACGGCCCGACCACCAGGAGCGTGTCGCCGACGCCGAGCTTCTCGTCCCGCAGCGGCCCGGCCTGCGCCAGGGCCCCGCGCTTCAGGCCGACCACGGCGAGGTCGTACGCGGTGCGGAAGCGGGCCTCCACCACGGTCCTGCCGATGAGCCTCGAGGCGGCCGGCACCATGAGCTGCGCCATCCCGATGTCCTGCGACCGGTCCGAGAAATAGGCGCCCGACATCGGCAGGCGCTCCAGCCCGAAGCGGCGGACGACGCCGTCGATGTCGATCGCGGGCTCCACGAGGTCGATGAAGAGCACGTCCCCCGCCTGGAGGACGGTGCTCGCGGCCGGCCGGACGAAACGGCTGGCGAAGGGGTTCAAGCGCTCGATCGCGATGATGCTGACGCCGGAGGTGGCGCGGAGGTCGAGGTCGGCGAGGGTCCGCCCGACCAGCGGCGAGCGCTCCGGCACGCGGAGGCGGTGCTCGCGGTCGGCCAGCCCGTATTCCGCGATCCAGTCGGCGAGCCGCGGCCGCGGGCGGCCGGCCCCCGGCCCGGCGCGCCCGCGGGCGCGCCCCCGGGGGG
>JAEZEK010000244.1 GCA_023417735.1 Pseudomonadota bacterium
TCGATGCGAGTGTCGGCATTGTCGGCGTCGAGGCCGGCGGCAAGGGACTGGAGGGCGAGGAGCACTGCGCCTCGCTCACCGCCGGATCGCCGGGCGTGCTGCACGGCAACCGCACCTATCTGCTGCAGGACGACGACGGGCAGATCCTCGAGGGCCATTCGATCTCGGCCGGCCTGGACTATCCGGGGGTCGGGCCGGAGCATTCCTGGCTGAAGGATACCGGCCGCGTCACCTACGTGCCGGCGACCGACCGCGAGGCCCTGGAGGCGTTCCAGCTCTGCACGCGGCTGGAGGGCATCATCCCCGCGCTCGAGCCGGCGCACGCGCTGGCGCAGGTGATCCGGCTCGCGCCGACCATGGGCAAGGACCAGATCGTCGTGATGAACATGTGCGGCCGCGGCGACAAGGACGTCTTCACGGTCGGCAACATCCTCGGGTTCGACCTCTAGCGGGCTGACGCGTGCCACCGTGCGGCTCGCGGCGGCCATGCCGCCCGTCGCGCGGCGATGCACCGATCGGTGGGCCCGACCTCGCAGGAACGCTTCGATGAGCAACGCAGCGGGCGCTCTACCCGCCGGCAAATCCTCCGCGTCCGCCGTGATCGCGCGCGGGCTCGCAAAGAGCTTCGGAGCCAATCGTGCCGTCGACGGCATCGATCTCGATGTCCCGCGCGGCACGATCTTCGCCATTCTCGGGCCGAACGGCGCCGGCAAGACGACGCTGATGCGGATGCTGGCGACGCTCACGAGCCCGGACGCGGGATCGGCGAGGATCGCCGGGCACGATCTCATCCAATCGCCCGACGCGGTCCGGGGCGCGATCGCGATGACGGGGCAGTTCGCCTCGCTCGACGAGGATCTGACCGGCCGGGAGAACCTGCTTCTGCTGGCGCGTCTGTGGGGCTTCAAGGGCCGCGCGGCGCGCGCCCGGGCCGATGACCTGCTCGCCGCCTTCGATCTCTCGGAGGCCGCCGGCCAGCAGGTCGGGCACTATTTGGGCGGCATGCGCCGCCGCCTCGACATCGCCGCCTCCCTCGTCGTGACGCCCGAGGTGCTCTTCCTCGACGAGCCGACCACGGGGCTCGATCCCGGGGCGCGCCAGGAGGTCTGGCGCATGATCCGCGCGCTCGCCGCCGCGGGCGTCACCATCCTCCTGACCACCCAGTACATGGAGGAGGCCGACCAACTCGCCGCCCGGATCGCGGTCATCGACAAAGGCAGGAAGATCGCAGAGGGCACGAGCCGCGAGCTGAAGGCGGCCACCGGCTCCGGCTGGCTGCACGTGTCGGTCGCCGACCCGGAACGGCTGGAGGAGGTGGCCCGGCTGCTGGGCGCGCGCTTCGGCAACGTGCAGCGGAACCCCGAAGGGGGCACGCTCTCGGTCGTCGTCGCCGGCGCGGGTGCGGCGAGCGAGGCGCTCACCGCCATCGTGGCCGCGGACATCGAGCTCACGCAGTTCTCGTTGGGATCGCCGACGCTGGAGGAGGTGTTCTTCGCCCTCACCAGCGACAGCGGCCGCCTCGAAGCACGGAAGCCCGAGGGTGGCGCGGCGTGAGGGGGGAAGGGACCGCAGACCTGGGCCGGAAGCTGCTGGTCGCGCGCCCTGCGCCGCCGTCGGCCTTCTCGAACGCGCTCGCCTTCGCGTGGCGCGCCGTCCTGAAGTTCAAGCACGTACCAGAGCAGCTCTTCGACCTCGTCATGACGCCGATCATGTTCACGCTGCTCTTCACGTTCATCTTCGGCGGCGCGCTCGCCGGCACGCCGGGCGAGTACCTGCAGTTCTTCCTCCCCGGCATCCTGGTTCAGACCGTCTGCTTCAACGCCGTCTATTCGGGCATGAACCTCTCGACGGATCTCGGGAAGGGCCTCTTCGACCGCTTCCGCTCGCTGCCGATCTGGCCGCTCGCGCCCTTTGCGGGGTTGATCGTCGGCGACGTCGTGCGCCACCTGATCGCCGGAGGAATCATCCTTACGATCGGCCTCGCGCTCGGCTACCGGCCGGCGGCCGGCCTGCCCGGGGTCATTGCCGCCTTCCCGCTCCTCTTCGCTATCGGGTTCGGCATGGGCTGGATCTTCCTCGTGCTCGGCCTCCTCATCAGGACCCCGATGACGGTGATGACCGTCAGTTTCGCCTTCCTGTTCCCGCTGGTCTTCGCCTCCAACATCATGGTCGACCCGGAAACGATGCCGGGCTGGCTCCGCGGGTTCGTGGAGGTCAACCCGGTCTCGCTGATGGCGGCCGCGATGCGCGGGCTGATGAGCGGCGAAGCGACGGCCGGCGAGGTGCTGCTCGCCCTCCTTGCGCCGGCGGCGCTCACGGTGATCCTCGCGCCGGTGACGCTGATCCTCTATCGCCGCAGGTGAAGGCGGGACGCATGCAGCCGACCGCGCTGCCCGGCCCGCGGCCGGTACCCGCCACGCCGCCATTTCCTGCCCATTGATCTTGTGTTAGCGGAAACCATGACCCGCATAGACTGCCGCTTCTCAGACCTCGACAGGGCCGCGCGCCCGGCGCTCGTGACCTTCGTCACGGCCGGCGATCCGGACTACGACACCTCGCTCGCGATCATCCGGGGCCTTCCCGCGGCAGGCGCCGACGTGATCGAGATCGGCATGCCGTTCTCCGATCCGATGGCCGACGGGCCGGCGATCCAGGCCGCCGGCCTGCGTGCGCTCCGGGGCGGCCAGACCCTCGCCAAGACGCTCGCCATGGTGCGGGCGTTCCGCGCCGGCGACGACGAGACGCCGATCGTGCTGATGGGCTATTACAATCCGATCTATTCCTACGGCAACGAGCGCTTCCTCGCCGACGCCTTGGCGGCCGGCGTCGACGGGCTGATCGTGGTCGACCTGCCGCCGGAGGAGGACGAGGAACTCTGCATCCCGGCGATGCGCGCCGGGCTCAACTTCATCCGGCTCGCCACCCCGACCACCGACGACAGGCGGCTGCCGGCGGTGCTCGCCAACACCTCCGGCTTCCTCTATTACGTCTCGATCGCGGGCATTACCGGCACGGCCGCTCCGGATACCGGCCGCGTCGCCGACGCCGTCACGCGGATCAAGGGCCATACCCGCCTGCCGGTCTGCGTCGGCTTCGGGGTGAAGACGCCGACCCAGGCCGCCGCCATCGGCCGCGCCGCCGACGGCGTCGTGATCGGCTCCGCGCTGGTCGAGGCGATCCGCACGAGCCTCGACGAGGGCGGACGGGCGACCGAGCGGACGGTGCCTGCGGTGACGGGCCTGGTGGCGAGCCTCGCACAGGGCGTCCGCGCCGCCCGCCAGGTCGCCGCGGAATAGGAGCTATACGTTGAACTGGATCGAGAACGTCGTCCGGCCGAAGATTCGCGGGCTGTGGCCGAAGCGCGAGACGCCGGACAATCTCTGGGTCAAGTGCCCGGAGACGGGCGAGATGGTGTTCCACAAGGACCTGGAGGCGAACCAGTTCGTCTTTCCGGGCTCGGGCTACCACCAGCGCATGGACGCGCCGGCGCGCCTGCGCAGCCTGATGGACGGCGCCGAATGGGAGACGATCCCGAGCGCCGCGGTGCCGGTCGACCCGCTCCGCTTCCGCGACGAGCGGCGCTACACGGACCGGTTGAAGGCCGCCAAAGCCAAGACCGGCCGCGAGGACGCGATCGTCGTCGCCGCCGGCGAGATCGACGCGGTGCCGGTCGTGGTCGCCGTGCAGGACTTCGACTTCATGGGCGGCTCGCTCGGCATGGCCGCCGGCGAGGCGATCATCTGCGGGGCGGAGG
>JAEZEK010000367.1 GCA_023417735.1 Pseudomonadota bacterium
TCATCGATCAGTTATCCAGGAAGCTGCGGAGCTTCCGTGAGCGGCTCGGATGCTTGAGCTTGCGGAGCGCCTTCGCCTCGATCTGGCGGATGCGCTCGCGCGTCACCGAGAACTGCTGGCCGACCTCCTCGAGCGTGTGGTCGGTGTTCATGCCGATGCCGAAGCGCATCCTGAGCACGCGCTCCTCGCGCGGCGTCAGCGAGGCGAGCACGCGCGTCGTCGTCTCGCGCAGGTTCGACTGGATCGCGGCGTCGATGGGCAGGATCGCGTTCTTGTCCTCGATGAAGTCGCCGAGATGGCTGTCCTCCTCATCGCCGATCGGCGTCTCCAGGCTGATCGGCTCCTTGGCGATCTTCAGGACCTTGCGGACCTTCTCGAGCGGCATCTGGAGCTTCTCCGCGAGCTCCTCCGGCGTCGGCTCGCGACCGATCTCGTGCAGCATCTGGCGCGAGGTCCGCACGATCTTGTTGATCGTCTCGATCATGTGGACCGGGATGCGGATGGTGCGCGCCTGGTCGGCGATCGAGCGGGTGATCGCCTGCCGGATCCACCAGGTCGCGTAGGTCGAGAACTTGTAGCCGCGGCGGTACTCGAACTTGTCGACCGCCTTCATCAGGCCGATGTTCCCCTCCTGGATGAGGTCCAGGAACTGCAGGCCGCGGTTCGTGTACTTCTTGGCGATCGAGATGACGAGCCGCAGGTTCGCCTCGACCATCTCCTTCTTGGCCTGCCGCGCCTCGCGCTCGCCCTTCTGGACCTTGAGCACGATGTCGCGGAACTCCTTGATCTGGAGCCCGGTCGCGGCGGCCAGTTCGTGGATGTCGGAGCGGATCGCCTGGATATGGTCGCGCTCGGCGTTGCAGAACTCGCGCCAGCCGGGCGAGGTGAGCCGCGCGACGCGGCGCGTCCACTGCGGGTCGAGCTCGCTGCCGCGGTAGTGCGCGAGGAACTCCTGGCGGTCGACGCCATAGCTCTCGCCGAGGCGCATCAGCTTGGCCTCGTAGGAGATCAGGCGCTTGTTGATGTCGTAGAGCTGCTCGACGAGCGAATCGATGCGGTTCTGGTTGAGCGAGAGGCTCTTCACGTCCGCGATCACCTCCTCGCGGAGCTTGCGGTAGCGCTTCTCCTCGTTCGGCGAGAGCGTGCGGCTCTGCAGCGCCTCCTGGACCATCTGGTCCTGCAGCTTCCTGAGGCGGCGATAGGCGTCGGCGATGCGGTCGAAGGTTTCGACCACCTTCGGCTTGATCTCCGCCTCCATGGCGGCGAGCGAGACGTTCGATTCGAATTCGTCGTCGTCGTCGCCGTCGGGGTTCTCGGGCGGCGGCGGCGGGTCGGCCTCCTCGGTCTCCGCCGGCGCCGCGGTCTGGTCCGCGTCGGGGCCGGAATAGGTCGCCTCGAGGTCGATGATGTCGCGCAGCAGAACGTCGCCGTTGTTCAGCTCGTCGCGCCAGATGATGATCGCCTGGAAGGTGAGGGGGCTCTCGCAGAGGCCCGCGATCATCGCCTCGCGCCCGGCCTCGATGCGCTTGGCGATGGCGATCTCGCCCTCGCGGGAAAGGAGCTCGACGGAGCCCATCTCGCGCAGGTACATGCGGACCGGGTCGTCGGTGCGGTCCGTCGGCTCGCGCGTCTTGGTCTTCTTGGCGAGCGCGGTGCTGCTGGCCTCGACGAGGTCGCGGGAATCCTCCTCGTCGGCTTCCTCCTCGGCTGCCTCCGGCTCCGCCTCCTCCGCCTCGTCGGACTCCACTACATTGATGCCCATGTCGGAGAGCATCGACATCGTGTCCTCGATCTGCTCGGAGGTGACCTCCTCGGACGGGAGCACCGCATTCAGCTCGTCGACCGTCACGTAGCCGCGCTTCTTCGCCTCCTTGATCATCCGCTTCACGGCGGCGTCGGAGAGGTCGAGCAGGGGGCCGTCCTGACTCTGCGGCTCCTGGACCTGCTCCTTGGTCTCGGCGGTGTTCGGTGCGTTAGCTGCCATGCGTAAGAGTCTCCCGTGCCCGCGATGCCCGCCGCAGGCCGAGTCTGATGTGTCGTTCGTCGCGACGACGGTAGCGCGACGCTCCTGAAGAGCCCATTAACCACGCCGCCGGCGCGGTGTGCGACAAGGCCCGCGCGCCCGTCATCACCGGTTCAATCCGTCATCCAGGCCGCCTCACGGCCTTTTGAAGGGATGGGGAACCCCATATTCCTCCGGGTCGTCTTGACCGTCCGGATGAAGATTGCGCAAGTCCTGCTCCTGGATATCGCGCAGCCGTTCCAGATGGAAGTCGCTCGTCTCGCGGGCGAGAGCCATTGCGGCTGCTTGCCGCTCGATAGATAGAGACGCGGCGCGCTGCCGCAAGTGCGCGGCGTCATCCCAGATCCGGGCGGCCCTGGCCGCCTCCCCGGCCGGGCCGACCGCGTGCAGGCCGCTCTCCCTGAGCTTGTCGAGCACCGCGGCGATCGCCGCGCCATGCCCTTCCCGCTCGAGGCGCTGCCGAAGCGTCCCGAAGCCTGCGTCGGGGGCCTCCCCGAGCGCCGCCGAAAGCGCGGCCGAAAGCGCGTCGAGCGCGCGCGAGCCGAAGCGCTGGCGGGCGAGCGCCTCCAGCCGATCGGCCGCGATCTCCGGATGGCAGAGCAGCCCGCCGATCAGCACGGCCTCTCCGATGTTCGGGCCCGCGGCGGCACGGCCGCCGGCGCGCTTCACCAGCCGATGCGAGAGGAGGCTCGCGGACGGGCCTTCCGGCGCCTGACGGAATGCTCGGGCGGTCCGCGCGTCCCGACCGGCACGGGGGTAGGCCGGCGCTCTCGCGCCCCCGAACGCGGCCGCCGCCTTCTCGCGGCCCGCCGCCTCGTAATGCCGCCGCACGTCGGAATCGCCGATCTTCGCGACTGCATCCTTCAGGGCCCGTTCGACGCCGGCCCTGCGCTCGGGCGTATCGAGCGACTGGCCGTAGGTGGCGCGATCCCAGAGCATCTCGACGAGCGGGCGCGCACGGTCGATCGCCTGGCGGAACGCCGCCGCGCCTTCGTTGCGGATCAGGTCGTCGGGATCCTGGCCGTCGGGGAGCAGGGCGAAGCGCAGGCTGCGCCCGGGCCCGAGATGCGGCAGGGCCGTTTCGACCGCCCGGAAGGCCGCCTTCAGCCCGGCCGCGTCGCCGTCGAAGCAGAGCACCGGCTCCTCCGCCATCTGCCAGAGATGGCGCAGCTGGTCCTCGGTGAGCGCGGTGCCGAGCGGGGCGACGGCCGCCTCGAAGCCGGCCGAGGCGCAGGCGATCACGTCGACGTAGCCTTCGACCGCGATCACCTGGCCGCTCCGGCGCGAGGCAATGCGGGCGGCCTGCCCGTTGTAGAGGACCTCGCTCTTGTGGAAGAGCGCGGTTTCCGGCGAGTTGAGGTACTTCGCCTGCGCGTCGGCCGAAAGCGCGCGCCCGCCGAAGGCGATCACGCGGCCGCGCAGGTCGCCGATCGGGAACATGACACGCTCGCGGAAGCGGTCGAACGAGACGGGAATGTCGGGGCCGGCCACGAGGAGGCCCGCCTCGATCATCTGGTCCTGGCCGATGCCGGCGGATGCGAGATGCTCCTTGAGCGCGCTGCGGGAGGCCGGCGCGTATCCGATCCGGAAGCGCTGCTGCAGGTCCGGGCCGAGGCCGCGCTCGCGGAGATAGGCGCGCGCGCGCCCACCCTCGCTCTGCTGCAGGGCGGCCTGGTAGAAGAGGGCGGCCTTCTCCAGCACGTCGTAGAGGCTCGCCCGGGCCGCCTCGCGCTTCTCGGCGCCGGGGTCCCGGGCCGGCATCGGCAGGCCGGCCAGTTCCGCGAGCTGCGCGACGGCGTCGGGAAAGGGCAGGCCCTCCGCCTCGACCAGAAAGGTGAAATGGTCGCCCGAGGCGCCGCACCCGAAGCAGTGATAGCGCCCCTTGCGATTGTCGGCGTGGAACGAGGGAGTCTTCTCGCCGTGGAAGGGGCAGCAGGCCCAGTAGTCGCCCCGGCCGGGGTTGGACTTGCGCTTGTCCCAGGCGACGCGCCGCCCGACCACCTCGGCGATCGGGATGCGCTCGCGGATGGCATCCAGGAAATGCGGGGGAAAGCGCATGGTCGTCATTCCGGCCGGCGCGGCGACGCTGTCAAGGCGTCATCGGCCACAGCCGGCCGATCGCCGTACAATCCACAGCGCCACCTGCCGCCGCGTTCCGCCGCTGCGCCTACTTCAGGATCTCCTTCACCACGGCGCTCGCCTTGGCGAAGTCCATCTGCCCGGGATAGCGCTCCTTCAGCACGCCCATGCAGCGGCCCATGTCGCGCAGGCCGGCAGCGCCCACCTCGCCGACGATCTCGCGGCAGACGGTCTTCACCTCGTCCTCGCCCATCTGCTTCGGCAGGAAATCGCAGATCACCCTCATCTCCTCGCGCTCGCGATCGGCGAGATCGAGGCGGCCCGCCTCCTCGTAGAGGCGGGAGGATTCCTCGCGCTGCCGGATCATCTTGGCGAGGATGCCGAGGATCTCCTCGTCGGTGACGCCGTCGCGGCCCTTGCCGCGGGCCTCGATGTCGCGGTCCTTGATCGCGGCGGTGATCAGCCTCAGCGTCGCGACCCGCGTCTTGTCGCGGTCCCGCATGGCCGCCTTCAGAGCGTCGTTGAACGTCTCGCGCATCCAAAACCCCGTGGTTGGCATCGGCCGGCGGGCATTGCTGCCCGCGCCACCTTGTCGTCATGAATCCGTGGAAAAGGTCCGGCCGCGTATGATCGGCCGAGCGATCTGCTTGCGTTGACGAGTCCCGCGCCGGTCACTACGTTCCCGCCGCTGCCTGCTGCAGCGCACAAGCAAACATCATATAGGGATCGCCCAGCGGACCGCAATATCGCGGCCGGCGACGGTCCGCGACGAGGCATCATGACCAGCACGGCCCCCTGGAACGAGCCAATCCCGACCGCCCTCCTCGTCTTCGCCGACGGCACGATCGTCGAAGGCATGGGCGTCGGGCTGATCGGCACGGCAACCGGCGAGGTCTGCTTCAACACCGCCATGACCGGCTACGAGGAGATCCTCACCGACCCGTCCTATGCCGGCCAGATCATCACCTTCACCTTCCCGCATGTCGGCAATGTCGGCACGAACGAGGACGACATCGAGACGGTGAACATGGCGCAGGCCTCGGGCGTGCGCGGCTGCATCCTGCGCGCCGACATCACCGAGCCGTCCAACTGGCGCGCCACACGTCACTTCGACCAATGGCTGAAGGCGCGCGGGATCGTCGGGATCGCCGGCGTCGACACCCGTGCGCTGACCGCGCTCATTCGCGACAAGGGCATGCCGAACGCCGTCATCGCGCACGATCCGAAGGGGAGTTTCGACCGCGAGGCGCTGAAGCGCGAAGCGGCGGCGCTCCGCTCGATGGCAGGGCTCGACCTCGTGCCGGACGTCACCGCCGGCCAGACCTTCACCTGGGACGAGACCGCCTGGCAGGACGGCTCCGGCTACGGCCGACAGGAGGCGCCGCAATTCCACGTCGTCGCGGTCGATTACGGCATCAAGCGCAACATCCTGCGGCTGCTGGCGAGCCAGGGGTGCCGGATCACGGTGCTGCCGGCGAGCGCCACCGGCGAGGAGGTCCTCGCCCACAACCCGGACGGGGTGTTCCTGTCGAACGGCCCCGGCGATCCGGCGGAAACCGGGAAATACGCCGTGCCCGCGATCCGGGAAGTGGTGGAAGCCGGCGTTCCGACCTTCGGCATCTGCCTCGGCCACCAGATGCTGGGCCTCGCGCTCGGCGGCCGGACGGCGAAGATGGGCCAGGGCCATCACGGCGCTAACCATCCCGTGAAGGACTTCACGACGGGGAAGGTCGAGATCACGTCCATGAACCACGGCTTCGCGCTCGATCGCGACAGCCTGCCGGCCGAGGTCGAGGAGACGCACGTCTCGCTCTTCGACGGCTCGAACTGCGGCATCCGCCTCAAGCACAAGCCGGTCTTCTCGGTGCAGCATCACCCGGAAGCGTCGCCGGGTCCTGAGGACAGCCACTATC